>NZ_JBHIPJ010000106.1:0-1875 GCF_042195945.1 Bartonella sp. AP30XZML
AATATCAGCAATAGGAAAATAATAGGGTTTAAAGGTAAAGCTTGTTTTCCCTTTTGGGGGCGCAAAAATATGCGTTTCGCTTGGAACAACGCTTGTCGAAAAGTCCTCGAGTTCTTCATGACGCAAAGCCGCTAAGCGTTTGCGTTTAAAGCCATTGATATTGGCTTCTCCTTCTTGAATACTAAAGACTTGGCAACCGTTATTTGCTCCCAATGCGCTCACACGGCAGCCACTCACGATATAATGCCCATGGGCGCGGTCGTACGTCGCAATAGCTTGCATGGCTGGTTCAAGCAGTGAGGGCGATTTTTGATCAATCAGAACACCATCTTGTAAAATATAAACCGGAAAGAAAGTGCCGCTCTGCGCATCCTCTTTCAGTGCCCAAACAAGCTTTGCTGTTTCGCGTGCCGCTCCGGGCTCTCCTTCTGCCAAGGTGCCAGGAACTTGCCCCAACAGCTCTGGATCCTCTTCATGAGTTATCCATTTCTTTTGCAGCTTCACACCAATTTCCAAGCGCCCAATCATGGCAACATTGTTGAGTACAGCGGGTGCAACGGGGAAAATATCGCCTGCGATATAAATCTTGCCATCCGTTAAAGTGACGGTCTTTGTCTCTTTGTTGACAAAAGCATCAGCGCGTTCAACGCGGTCTCCTTCTTGTGCCACAAGGCGCCCCAAACGGTCATGCCGTCCCCTGATGATGGTTTGAACCTCATTCAGTTCACCCGCTTGAAGAAAAGGGCGCTGTCCATAAAACACCACGCTTTGTTGTTCCTCTTTGCCGCGAGATCTGTCAATTGCAAAGGGTAAACCACTTTCATGCTTCATGTTAAAACCTCAATAAAATTTTGAATTGTTCGCGAACATCGGCACGCAAAGGAATAGTGACAGGCGTTTTGAGTATCTCTACACCACCACGTAGTTCACCAAATCCTAACCAAAGTTTGCCAGGAGGGGTTTGTTGTGCAAGACAGCCATGAACGAGAAGGGAAACAGAGGCGGCTTGTTTGTCCTCAACATCTTCAAAATCTGTGCGGGCTGCAAGAAACAACAGAGTGCCGGTTGGGGAAGGGTTAAATTTGTTACCACAATGGCTGTACACACCATCCAAAGCCTGTTCGACAGGTGCTACAGCATAGCATCTGCGAGTGCCAATCACGTCATCTTTGGTGTCTCTTAACACGAGATAAAGCGTGCGGTTGCTAAACCACTCTGCCATGAGTATATCGCGTTCATGTTTTTTGACCGAACACCACGGAAAATTTGCCATGTCCCATGGATAATCAATTTGATCCCAGCTTAACTCTTCATCCCCATCATCTATCCAATTGCCAATAAGCCTGCCTTCTTCTCTTGTGAGCGTGTGATTGATCTCTGTTGTGCGCCCAAAGGAAAACAAAGTGTCCCCAGCTGTTAAGCGAACACCGCTTTCATACTCCAACATGCTGTCATCAAGCCGTGACATATTGCATTCAACAGCTTGCACATCATAACCATAGGTCCCACGGCGAAAATCAGAGCGCAAACTTTTGGAAAGGTCGGTAATCGCTTCAATGGCTTCAAGGCTTTTGCGTTCAGGCAACTGATCAAAATCAAGTTGAAAGGAATTCCACCATGCTCGCCCCGTCCAGGCGGGTTGAAAGCGTGCAGAAATCTCTAGCCATTCAAGCCCCAACTCTATTGCCGCAAGGGAGCCGCGCAAGCGCTGCCATTGAAGCCCTTGATCAATCAAATCATAGAGGTTTGGAACATAAGGTGTCAGTTCACCAAGCCCGTATTCTTCAATGAGCTACGGCAAGAAACGGGGAGGGCGTGTGATCAGTTTTGCGCGTGAAATCCCCAAAACAGAACCATCAATATCTTGATGAAAAT
>NZ_JBHIPJ010000107.1:0-1430 GCF_042195945.1 Bartonella sp. AP30XZML
ACCGATACATTCCGGATGCTTGAAAAACAAGATCTGATGAGAGGTTTACTAGAGAAAAACAGTGAATATTTAGAACTTCAGAAAAACCTCAATATTGAAGTTATCTTCGGCAATCCTCCTTATTCAGTAGGGCAAAAAAGCGAAAATGATAATGCAAAGAACAGCCCTTATCCCATATTAGATGAACGTATCCGTAAAACTTATGCTGCTCAATCGAAAGTAACGAATATACGAGCACTTTATGACAGCTATATCCGTGCCATTCGTTGGGCAAGTGACCGTATTAGTAATGCTGGGGTAATAGGCTTTGTTTCTGGTTCTGGTTACATAGAAAAGCCAACAATGGATAGCTTACGAAAATCTTTAGCCAAAGAGTTTACGAGTATTTATGTGCTTAATTTACGGGGGGATCTTCGCAAAAATATGTTAAGCAATGGAGTTGCTCAAGAAGGTGAAAATATTTTCGGCAATGGTAGTATGACGGGTATTGCGGTAACGCTATTTATCAAAAATCCCAATGCTTCTGGAGATTGTAAAATTTACTATCATGATATTGGTAATAATTTCACGACAAAAGAAAAACTTACAGCTCTTGAATACTTTGGTAGTATTGATGGCATTACACGTGAACAAAGTTGGCAAATAATCACGCCGGATGAACATGGTGATTGGATAAATCAACGTGATGAGAGTTTCAAAACATTCCTAGCCCTAGGTGATAAGAAAAGTCATGGTAAAAAGCTGTTTGAAAGTTTTTCTCGCGGTATTATGACGAGTCGTGATGCTTGGACATACAACTCAAGCCCTGAAGCTCTAGCGAAAAACATGAGTAATATGATTGCCTTCTATAACAGTGAAGTGGAACGTTTTAATGATACTTATGCACACACTGACCGTAAAATACATACCAATGTTGTAAATAATTTTGTAAATTCAGATGAAAGTAAGATAAGTTGGAGCCGTGGACTTAAACAAGAGTTGACAAAAGGAAAGTTTTTTGAATTTGAAGAGACATGCCTCATACCAAGTCTGTATCGTCCTTTTACACAACGATGGCTTTATTATAATCGTACCTTCAATGATATGGTTTACCAAATGCCGCGGATATTTCCTATAGAAAAAGCGGTTGAAAATAAAGTGATACAAGTTTCTTCTGTAGGCGCAAGAAGTGGATTTTCTATCTTGATGACTAAAAATGTACCTGATGTGAGTGTAATAGATACAGGTCAATGCTTTCCACGCTATATTTACAAAGATGATACGGTTTCAAAAAGTAAAAATGAAAAACAATCCCATTTATTTTTAATTTCTACAGAAGAAAGTAAAACAGCTGGTTTACAGAGGCGTGATGCCATTACTGATGAAGGATTAGCACATTTTAAAGCTGCTTATCCGAATGAAATAATCACTAAAGATGATTTGTTCTATTA
>NZ_JBHIPJ010000108.1:0-1071 GCF_042195945.1 Bartonella sp. AP30XZML
AAAAAATAACCATATAATTAGAAACTATAGCGTACACCTAAAATACCCTGAAGGGACTGTTTTGTTTTACGCCCTTTAATATAATGTGCCTCACCATATAACTTTAACTTCTCACTCACTAAACTGCTTAAACCTATTCCTAATTTACCTGCATTCCCCGATAAGTCAGTGGTAAATGGATGGCGTTGATTAATCAAGGTATGATTGTCATCTTTATTCTCACGCAACCATGCTGCTGTAATATACGCAAGTGATGAGGAATCTATGCGAGAACCAAATTCATATCCTAAAGATAAGCCAACCTCACTGCGTAATGAAGTGAATGGACGCATGTCACCTGTCATGCCATTCGATAACTTGATTTCTTTACCCTCAACTTGTAACCATGTAAATTGTCCATAAGGCTGTAACCAACTGTTCTTTGACGTCTTAAGTCGATAACCAGCTTCAAAGGAAGTTCCCAATGCCCTTTGAGTATATGTTCCTTCAATCTCTAAACCATTCGTTGAAACGGCTTTTAGGGTATTTTGATAATGATTGTATTTTAAAATACCATCGAGATACCATCCACTATGATCCAAATAAGTGACATAAGCGCCAATACCATAAGTATTGATTCCACTGTTACCCCCCCGTGCATGCGCAACACGGGCACGATCATAACTGCCAAAACCACCTATATAAAACTCTCCATTTTCCCACTCGCTTAAACCATTGATCCCCAAAACGATACCGGTCTGATCCAGTTTAAAATCTATATGCTCTGTAGTAACACTCTCTTTAGATTTTATCGCATAGCTCCATAAAGCCGTATTCTTTTTACTTTTATCTAGAATTCCTCTTCCCGCACGTACGGTTTGCATTTCATTGTGAAAAACCATCGCTGGCGCCACAGACATAGACAATACCGCATCTGTAGAGGGAGTGGTCAAAAAGTGAGAAACTGAAAGATTCTCACTCAATTGTGGAAAAGGTTGTTCTTTATGAACTGGACGCACAATCATTTGATCGGCTAAAGATTGAGAAGAGGTTGAAACAGCAGTTTGTTGTTTTTCATCAGAAAGAGGATGA
>NZ_JBHIPJ010000109.1:0-161588 GCF_042195945.1 Bartonella sp. AP30XZML
ACAGCAGTTGAAAATACGCGTAACCTAGCCTTAGGAGGCAAGCGCATTTCATTCATGAGAATAGGCAAGCCTAGTGAAGAGTGTCATGACAGTAGCAATTCAAAAGCGGCTTAAAACAGCAAAATAGTGAAAAGTGCTGATCATTTTACGATTAGATATGCATTTAAATCGACAAAAAGGCACCATAAAAAGCGATTTAAAGATTTTACGATGAAAACACATCCGCAATATAAAACGCTCTGTACGGTCAAATTTTAGGTAAATAGACCAATTGGTAAAAATAGGAATTAAAACATGGAAATATTAAAACGAAGATTCTTTAAAAAACGTAAACAGCCTATGCAAAAAGAGTTTGTTGCAACAGCTGTTGGTTATGTTCCTTGGGGAGACGGAGCAGAGGAGTATTTTTACAACCTCTACGAATATGAAGACGGCACAAGAGAGTGTGAAAAGTTTGATGGCGGACAGTATTATACCACACCAGAAAATGCAGATTTTAGTACCAAAGCGCAGGTGAAAGCATGGGTTTACGGTGGGAATATTCCGAAAAGCATTCTCAATTACGAACCTCTTATAGATGAGATTAACAGAGAGATCAAAAAATTATCGAAAACCGCAGGAAATAAATATGTTTACAGATAAGCAGCTAAGAGCCTTGTTTGGCATTATAACTTTTATATTTTTATGTTTTTTAGGAATTAAAAAAAATCCTTACTTTATTCAAAGTATTTTGACATTCGCATCTGTTTCTTTGGTAATAGTCACAACTGTTTTTGCAATTTTATGCAATTCCAAGATTCCTTCTGAATTGCAGAGCAACCCAAAATACAAACGCGGCAATACAACAGGTTGGGTGAAACTAACACGTGATTTACAACAGTATATGCACAGAC
Source organism: Bartonella sp. AP30XZML (assembly GCF_042195945.1). Lineage (NCBI taxonomy): Bacteria > Pseudomonadati > Pseudomonadota > Alphaproteobacteria > Hyphomicrobiales > Bartonellaceae > Bartonella > Bartonella sp. AP30XZML. The sequence goes on from NZ_JBHIPJ010000109.1 coordinate 894, forward strand.
TTTTAAAGCTAATAAGTTTAGCACTTGTCGTTTTAATTTTCCCAAGTAGCTATAAAGAAACTGTTTTTTTACCTGTCATCTCTAAGTACGTGAATTACAAGCTTTCTTTTCCATTGGATACTGTACTTTGGTACTCAGATATTGCTCTTTGGTATTCTTTTTTAGTTTGTGTATTGTTTCTTATGTTACATACACGCAGTTTAATAAACATATCTATTTACACACTACAGTGCTCAGTTAAAAAGCTATAGTAAAATTTCCGATTTTATAAAACTGTTCAGATTACGTTGTTTCTTCTCAACGTTCATAGATGAGATCAACAAGGAGATAAAAAACTATCGAAAGCAGTTTGATACTCTTTGTAGCAGGAAAGAGATCAACGCATTGAACGAAGCATGGCGTCACGTAAAATTGCGTTAATCCGTGTTTGATATCCTTTCCCTTGACTTTTAAGCCACGCTAGAACGTCTGAATCCACACGTACTGTTGTGACAGTTTTGGTTGGTTTATAGAATGGATTGCGAACGGCGTTTTTCCAAAATGCATCATTGAGTGACGGAATATCACTATGATCAATTGCACTGTCCGGCATTGCAGCCAGCTTATCAACTTCAACTCTCTGTTTATCTGTCAAAGGTGATAAGTTACCTACATCAATTTCATAAAGAACTTTCTTCTTCATAACGTTTCCTTTCTTTCGAGTTAGCTCGCCGCGCTGAAATAATACGGATTACTTCTATACCATCTTTATCATCATGGACAGTATGCGCCACGAGCAGCAGTAAAAAACCATCCACAAGACCCAAAGTTTGCCAACGATATTCTCCGTTTTCAATACGGTCTTGTTTAACCATGGCGAACGGGTCTGCAAAAACACGAGCAGCAATTTCAAAACTGACACGGTGCTTTCTAAGATTACTTTTCGCTTTAGCTTCATCCCATTCAAATCTTATTTTCATATCTTATGTTAATACATTTATGTATGTATTTCAAGAGTTTTAAATGAACACTGAACTATTTATGTTTTTTTGCATATTAAATATAATTTTATATGTTAAAAAACAATAATATCATTTTGAAATAATTGAAAAAATAAGCAAATCATGCTAAGATTTTCTATGTATTAAAGTACAAGTTTAAGGTAAGAAAAAACATGCTAAATAAAGTGACATTAATCGGGCGTTTAGGTGCTGATCCCGAAAGCAAAACAATGAATTCTGGAGCAGAAATAGTCAATTTTCGTATGGCAACTTCTGAAAGCTATACGGATAAAAATACTCATCAAAAAGTAGAGAAAACTGAATGGCACTCCGTGGTGATTTTTAATCCACATTTGGCAAAAATTGCACTTCAATACCTCAACAAAGGTTCAAAGGTTTACGTAGAAGGCAAATTACAGACACGCAAATGGCAAGATAAAAATGGGCATGACCGTTACACAACAGAGATTATTTTACCACAATTCAAAGGCGAGTTGTATTTGCTTGATGTAAAGAAAGATCAATCTGCCCCTTCATCTATTACTTCTCAAAATTATGCTATCGCTTCAGGTGCCGCTGATCATAGTGCATCTCTTAATGACAGCATACCATTTTGATTGATAAAATATAACAAAGAGAAACATGTGGGCTCCCACAGATTAGGGGATGTATGAAGAAGAAAGATGCTTACATTTCACAAGTGAAAGTACGTCAAGATCCTGTTAATCAATTGGCAATTGAAATGCGTGCTAAACGCTTTGGTTTGACTATTGAAGAGGCTAAAAATCCGCTTGCTGGTACTTATGTTGGGCGGCTGTGTTTGCAAGGCATGCTTACTCAAGACCAGTATGATGCTGCGCAAAAATATCTTGAAGTGAAAAATGACTATTTGTGTGCAAAAGGTTTACCAAGCGCTGTTTATGATGAAATGCCATCATCTTCTGATGACAAAGCAAGAGAAAAATGGGTTGAATTTGCAACAGAACAGTTTTCTAATATGCAAGAGGCGATAAAAGAAACACAACATCTCTATAGACAGTATAATCTTTATGCAGCAATACAATATATTGTTGTCGAAGACAAAACATTACCACATCTTGTGAATTCATTGCGGGTCGCTCTTAACGCGCTTCATAAATATTTTGACAGAAAAACTAAATGGTAAATGTTGTATGTTGTTTCTTTCGCTATGACGCGAAACGTTTTTCTGTACAATTCGTTGTATTTGTATTACAGTGAATACAAATATGAGGATTGTGTTATGACGATATCTATTCGATTGCCAAGTGATCTCGATACACGTTTGAATAATTTAGCTGCTAAGACAGGACGTACAAAGTCTTTTTATTTACGCGAGATTATTGAACATGGAATAGAGGAAGCAGAGGATTATTATTTAGCTTCACAAGTAAGAGAGCGCGTTCGAAGGGGAGAGGGTACTTTTTATAGCTCTGAAGAGGTGAGGAAAGAGCTTGGCTTGGACGATTAGATATGAAAAAAAAGCTCTTAGTTTTTTAAAAAAATGCGATAAAAAAGAAGCACGGAGGATTGTCGATTTTTTAGATCAACATGTTGCTCCTCTTGAAGATGTGCGTGTAATAGGTAAGCCCTTAAAAGGACAATTATCAGGTTTATGGAGATATCGTGTAGGAGATTACAGGATACTTTGTGAACTCTATGATAAGGAGCTTGTCGTATTAGTTTTGGCTATTGGACATAGAAAAAGCATATATAAAGGCTAAGGCAAATCTTTTATAAAATATTTTGATTCTTAATCAAGAATTAAAAGGAGTAATACCGCGCAACTAATTAGAGCAGTTGTTAATAAAAAGAAATAAGCAGGAATTTTCAATTTAAAGCGCCAAAGTAAGTTAATGATGATGGACATTATACTAATAAATATGAATATTCCTGTTATAATGATGAAATCATCAAATGTTATGCGCCTCTGAGGTTTTTCATAATCAGAAACAGTGGAAAACGAAATGTTATATTGATTAATTCCACTATCTGATAAAATCTTTTTTGGGTGCTGTTCTACTACGTATTGCTTTTGCAAAACTTTAATTTTTTCATGTAAATTTTCAGCAGTATTAGAAGACTTGTAATGAGTAAGAATCTGTTCACTGTTAGCATAATCAGAAAGAAAAAGCCCACTGATCACTATGATTAATAAGTAAATTATTTCTTTTATGGCTGGAGTTTAAGTGTATATTAAAGATTAAGGAAAAATGCTTAGTAAATATTTTGATCGTTAGACAATTTTCCAAATAAATTTGATCAATGCTATAAACGCTATAAGACAAATTAATATCAATGCTATAATCGCTACGATCCCTACAATTTCATCTAAATTTTGTATTATAGCAATAAAAATTAACACTCCTAAAAATGCTATTCCTAATACAGGATAAAATACAAAGGCTGCTGCCATAGCTGTATAGCATCCTGTTTGGAATTGGAGGGACAAGAGCTCATAAAATGCGCTGTCAATATTTTCATCTTTTAAACTTAGCTTTTTTTCTCTTGCACATGCACTTAGTATCAAAAAATACGATACAAATGCTACAAATATTGGTACGACTAATTTATCTTGTTGTTGATTGTCTAATCCGAAGGGATTAAAAGCAAGTATCATAAGACTAATTATAGCAAAGAACGGTAAAAACAAAATTAGTGTAAATGTCTTTTTAATTCTGCATAAATCTGCTTTTTTGAAAAATAACATTAATTCCCCCCACTTTTTGCTAATCAATAATTTAGTGCTTCCGTATAATTGATTCGTTGAGATAATACAATTGTGAGTTATTGGGTGCTAAAGATACTAGATTTAGGTGAAAAAAAATAAAAAATACACAATATAGTGATTTTTTTGTTGACAGGATATGAAAAATAGTGTTTTATGGCGTTGCTGTACTAGTCGAATTGCGTCTAGAATTACGGTAAAAGTATAACCTTTCTTATAAGTTTATATGATTGTTCAGAGCCCTGCTTTTGCGGGGTTTTTTATTGTCTTGTTTACAAAAAGAAACACACATGAAAACCACTGAAAAACTTGTAAAAAGAACGCCCCCAAAGGCAGGTCAAGGGCGGGTAAAAGGTGTGCCAAATAAAACGACACGTATTTTGAAAGAAGCAGTGCTTAAGGCAGCAGAGCGCGCTGGTAAGAAATATGGTGATGATGGTTTGGTCTCTTATCTAGAAAAACAGGCAATCAAATGCCCCGCTGCTTATTTGGCATTGTTGGGGAAGATTTTGCCTCTTCAAGTGACAGGGGAAGATGGGGAGCCATTAAGATGATAACGCGTGTAGAAATCGCGCCTTTAGTTCATGACAACACGACAGATTAATATTGTTCCAAAGCTTATACCGATTTTTACAGATAAGGCTTTGGTGCGTGCGGCTTGGGGTGGACGAGGGTCTGGAAAGACAAGATCATTTGCATTGATGGCGGCTTTAAAAGGCTATCAATTTGGTAGGGAAGGAATATCAGGCACTATCCTTTGTGCACGGCAGTTTCAAAACTCGCTAGCAGAAAGTTCATTGGAGGAGATTAAGCGCGCCATTGAAGCGCACGACTTTTTAAAGGACTATTACAAGGTTGGGGAATCTTCGATTAAGTCGATAGATGGTCGCGTAGCCTTTCAGTTTTCTGGTCTGGACCGTAATATTGCGAGCATTAAATCGATGGGGCGCATTTTGCTTTGTTGGGTTGATGAAGCAGAGCCGGTAACAGAGACGGCTTGGCAAACGCTTATACCGACTTTGCGAGAAGAAGGAGAGGGATGGCGGGCAGAATTATGGGTGACATGGAACCCGTTGCGAGAGAATGCCCCCGTTGAGAAGCGGTTTCGCTTTTCAGACAATGAAGCCATTAAGCGTGTAGAGATCAACTGGTCAGACAACCCGAAGTTTCCCAAGATCTTGAATGAAGCACGATTGGATGATCTGAGAAACCGCCCCGAGACCTATAAGCATATCTGGGAAGGGGATTATCTGAAAGCGGTTCAAGGTGCTTATTATCAAAAGGAAATGTTGGCAGCCGAGCAGGAGGGGCGGATAGGGCGTGTTGCTCGTGACCCTTTAATGCAAATACGTGCTTTTTGGGACATTGGGGGGACAGGCGCCAAGGCAGATGCCACAGCGATATGGATAGCGCAATTTGTTGGTAGAGAGATCAGAGTGCTTGATTATTACGAAGCACAGGGACAACCGTTATCAGAGCATATCGGTTGGTTGCGTCAAAACGGTTATGAGAAGGCATTGATGGTTTTGCCTCATGACGGTGCGACCAGAGACCGTGTGCACAATGTGAGTTTTGAGAGTGCTTTAAATGATGCGGGTTTTGAAACGCAAGTGATCCCTAATCAAGGGGCAGGGGCGGTTAAGATGCGTATAGAGGCGGTGCGGCGTATTCTCCCCTCTGTTTGGTTTAATGAGAAGACGACAGTAGCAGGACGTAAGGCACTGAACTGGTATCACGAGAAATGGGATGAGAAGCGCGGCATTGGTTTGGGTGCAGAGCATGATTGGTCGAGCCATGGGGCGGATGCCTTTGGTTTAATGTGCATTGTCTATGAAGCACCCAGTGTCAAACCCAAGCAAGAGCGTTATTGCACTATGGAAAGAGAAGCGGCATCATGGATGGCATTCTAGATCAAGACTTTCAAAAAACGACAATCCTCGATGAATATGAAATCTATAAGCGTTTAAAGTCTTGGTACGCAGAAGATAAAGAATCACCAACTGCATCATTATGATACAGTTATTTTTAATAATAAAAGGAGGATTTAAATGGGTAGTTCAAGCTCATCAAATGATTCAAGTAGTAACTCACATCCAAAAAGTTGGCTTTTTCCAGAAGATGATTATAGTACAGGCGCTCATGCCCAAGCAGCAGGTACAGGTGGCATTGTAGGAGCAATATTAGGAGGTGGTGCTGGTGCAGCTGGAGGTTCTATTGCTGGACCAGGAGGTGCAGGTGCTGGCTTACTCGGTGGAGCAGTAAGCGGCGGAATAGGAGGAGCTGGTGATTCAAGTAGTAACTCACATCCAAAAAGTTGGCTTTTTCCAGAAGAAGATGATTGTAGCCCAGGAGCTCATGCCCAAGCAGCAGGTGCAGGCGGCATCATAGGAGACGTAATAGGAGGTATTGCTGGTGCAGTTGGAGGTCTTTTTTCTGGACCGAAAGGTGTCGGTTCTGGCTTTGTCAATGGAGCAATAGGAGGTGGACTAGCAGGAGCTGGTGACGCTGTGGTAGATAAATACAATGCATGATATACGGCACCAAGTTGTGAAACAAGCGATTATGTTGAAGCAGCTGCCATACACGGAGGCATAGGAGCAGCATCTGGTGCATTATTTGGTCCGCAAGTAGCACTAACAGGCGGATTAGGAGGAGCTGCTGACGGTTTGATAGATAAGTACAATGAATGCCATCCGAATCCAAGTTGTGAAGTAAGCGATTATGTTGTATCAACAGCCATAAAGGGAGGCGCAGGAGCATTAATTGGTTTATTAGGTGGTCCGGAAACAGCAGTCGCAGGCGGAGTAATGGGAGCTATTAGTGGTTTTAAAGATAAGTACAATCAATGTCATCCGTAAAGTAGAGGGAGGCTGTTTCTAATTTATTTAGAAAATAGCTAGTAAGATATTTCTGAGATCAGTGATATTGTAAACATACTTTAAAGCTATGGCTAAACTGATTTCAGGGATATTTTTGTGTGTGATAATAGATATTTTATTTTGGATTTTTTTGTTATGAATACTTTTACTGGCTCCTTATTGGCAACGTTTATATGTGGATTTTTAATGTTTTCTTACAATAGATTTAAAGGTGAGAACTGGAGTATAAAAAGGACAATATTATCAACAATTATGTTTTTTATATTATATTATTCTGGAAATTTATTAGTTAAATATATGGGAATTTTATAAAAATTATTTATATATAAAATTATAATTATTTGAATTATAATCTATTGCTCTCTCTATTAAATCATTCATAAAGTGGATGAAATTTCAGTCTGGATTTTTTGTTATGCATACTTTTACTAGCTCCTTAATGACAGCAATTGGATTTGGACTTTGCATGTTTTTTTACAATAGATTTAAAGGTAAGAACTGGAGTATAAAAAGGACAACATTATCAACAATTAGGTTTTTTATATTATATTATGCTGCAAATTTATTAATTGAATATATGGGAATTTTAAAATAATATAAAATCAAGTTGTTATCAGTATTTTATTATTTATTATAATTTATGTATTTTTACAAATTATAGTTTATTTTTTGCTAAATAGCATGCTCATCACATGATTCAATTAGTAACTCACATCCAAAAAGTTTGCTTTTTCCAGAAGAAGATGATTGTAGCGCAGGCTCTTATGCTCAAACAGTAGGCACAGGCGGTCTCGTGGGAGCCCGTTATTAGGAGGAGGGGCTGGTGCAGTAGCTGGTCTACCTAGAGCAGTAGGAGGCGGATTTGGAGGAGCTATTAACGGTTTGATAGATAAGTACAATCAATGCCATCCGTAAAGTGGAGGGACACTGTTTCTAATTTATTTAGAAAACAGCTAGTAAGATATTTCTGAGATCAGTGATATTGTAAACATACTTTAAATCTATGGCTAAACTGATTTCAGGGATATTTTTGTTTAAGACAATAGATATTTTATTTTGGATTTTTTTGTTATGAATAATTTTACTGGCGCCTTATTGGTAACGTTTATATATGGATTTTCAATTTTTTTTTACAATAGATCTAAAGGTAAGAACTGGAGTATAAAAAGGAAAATATTATCAACAATTATGTTTTTTATATTATATTATTTTGGAATTTTATTAGTTAAATATATGGGAATTTTATAAAGATTGTTTATATATAAAATTATATTTAATTAAGTTAAGTTTATTATTTGAATTATACTCTATTGCTCTCTCTCTTAAATCATTCATAAAGTAGATGAAATTTCAGTCTGGATTTTTTGTTATGCATACTTTTACTAGCTCCTTAATGACAGCAATTGGATTTGGACTTTGCATGTTTTTTTACAATAGATTTAAAGGTAAGAACTGGAGTATAAAAAGGACAATATTAACAACAATTAGGTTTTTTATATTATATTATGCTGCAAATTTATTAATTGAATATATGGGAATTTTAAAATAATATAAAATCAAGTTGTTATATTATTTTAAAAATATAATTATAAGGTGTTATTTGTAGAGTTATTTATAAAAAATAAGTTATTATTTTTATATAATATTAAACTTTAAAAAATATTTACTGATTACAGTTAGACAGAGACTTTAATATTATTATCAATATTTCTGTTTTTTATTTCCTATTTTTTTAATCTTTTTCATTATTTCAAGCATGGGTTGTTTTGAGATTATTATCTTTTGTATAAGGATTATCAATTTATAGTTTTTGAAAAGTGATTGTTTGCTTATGTATCATGATTTATTGAAAAATAGGCAACTTTTATGAAATAAAATGCCTTATTTCTCTTAGATTGTTATTCATCGTCTTGTGAGAGAGGAAGTGAGGCGATTTCTGTATCAAGGGCATCCATAAAATCGATAATAAAAGCAGCATTCGTTCCCAAATCTCTTAGCAAATAACGAGAAGCAGAACGCATATCAACAAAAGTTGTATCTCCTTCATTGGTTAAGCGTATCACAATGTCTGAAATAAAACCAAGGTAAAAAGTTTTTGCCATTGTTTCAATATAAAGCGCATTTTCTTCACCTTTAAACTCTCGTTGAGCCACAACAGGCCAATCATAGGCTGCTAAAACATTAAGAACGGATTCGCGAATACGGTCAGGTGAGCCATCATAACGGCGCCCCGATATTTCTGGCCATTGTGACATCTGTATTGCTGCTTGTTCAGTCAAAACACTTTTGAGTGGTAAAGCATCGCTGGGACGTATTGTGCGAAAAAAAGCCGGTGGTCTTTGTGTATCGGTAGAAACGTCGTAAAGAGCCGGTAAGGTAAACCAAAGTCCAAAAAAGAGCATCAATGGTGTGGCTGTTATCAACGAATAAATGATCCCTTTTAAAGCTTTCATTCCCCCTAGAGCACCATAGACCCACAAACTATGAAGTGCTTTAATAGCCAGAAAAAGAGAAATAATTACACAGCCAGTAGAGATTCCGATCAAAATTATGAAGTCAGTTACGTTAATGACGGAAAAACGTTGTAAAATGACTGAAAATAATAAAATAAAGAACGACAATCCACCAAATCGAGGGGACCATACTGCTGCTCTTGAAACGAACCGAACATATCTCTTCTTCATGAAGTTTTTCCCCTCGATTGTAAACTATAAGCCAAGTTTTTTCAGAGTGCTATCTTACAAAAAGCTTCTGCTCATAAACCAAAAATAAAGCACTTATTTTTGAGGTCAAGGATGTGTAATGTCTTATAAGTTTCCAGCGATTGTTTTGGCACTTCATTGAAGGTAAACAGTATTTCTTCTATAGTTTATCATGTTATTGATGCGAATTTTATGGGAATGTTTGTAAATAAAAAGAAATAAACTCAAATAACAAGTTCTACGGTTGTTAGCAGCATATATTTTTAGAACTTTACTCTTGATTTTTCTCTTCTGATTGCGGGGAGTTTTTTCTGTCAGATAATGCGTATCAAATAGGATATGATGATGTGCAATAGAGATTTCATTCTATCTCAATAAAAAATTTAGGGATCTACAATCAGATAAATCTGAATTCGAATATTTGATTAATAGAGAAAAAAGATAACCATTTTGATAGGCTTCATGTATTTTATAGAAAGGAAGGTGTTGTACAAATGAGAGGTTAGTCGGTTTTTATTCATAAAATATGCGGCAGGTTGCAGATGAAAGAAAAGCTTCACTTTCTTTTTTTGCAAGGGAAGAAGGGACAAAAATACGTAAAATAACAAACCCTTCATTCAAATTTTTAGCAACCAAAACTGAATTGGCATTTTTTTTAGGTTTTGATTTTTTGAGTTCTATGATTTGTATTGGTTTTCCAATGATAAGATCAAGTGTCGCATCAGGGGCTGTTCGGTCATTAAGGCTATAGAAAATAATTCCGTCGTGTGTGTAGGCTGCTAGTGACCAAAATTGTTGTGTTTTCAAAGCTTTTAAATGAACAGGTCCATTTTCAAGATTAAATCTGCAGACTTTAAGAAGAAAGAGTGGATCAGCAGATTGCTGAATAGGATTATTGGGCGTAAAATCGACAAATTGATAAGAGGTTCCAGATTTTTTTAGTGCTGTCCATATATTATCTTGTGCCCAATAGGGGATCAGAAAGAGAACGCAAATATGAACGATAATAGCGCCAATGATTGCAAGAAGTGCGGTATAAATAAATCTAGTCACAATTTATTTGTCCTGATGGGATTTGTTCTATTGATGGCATTGTAAGCGTTTGTAATGCCGTTGCTGAGATGATTGGGGTATCGTATAAAGTAAGAATAAGCCCGAATTCTTTTTGACTAACTGTTGCAAGCCAATTGCCGGTTTGCGGTGTGGGTGAAATATTAATGCGCAATGAGCCATCATGCTCATAGATAATATTGTCAGTGTGGAGTTCAAAAGGTATTTCTTTGGATGAAGTATAAGGTTTTAGGGATTTGTCAGCTGTATAAAGGGTAAAAAGACGGGTTTCAGGGATGGTGCCTTTGAGTAAATAATGACAGTGATGATGAAGTGGACGCCCTTGGTTATCTTGCCAAATCTGGAATTGAATACCTTCAGTTCGTCCGAGTGAAACAATGCCTCGTTTGGTCGTGCGGGCGCGGGTATAAGGATCCATATTGGCGGTTCCCATTTTTGGATAAGCACTCCATTTTCCAATTCTAAAGCGTTCAAAATGAGGAAAGGAATTGAGCACATAATCGACACTCAGTGTTCCACATAAAATGGAAAAAGCGAAGATAAAAAAGAAAATGGTGATATTAAAAAACATCAGTGAATATCTTGAATTCAAAATGTTGAATCTCCAGTTGTTTTCATCTTCAAAGAAATTGCAGATGGTTTTTTCAGATCTTTGTTAATCAATCGCACAATATTCAATGTTTCAGGAGAAAGCGTAGAGGGTATTGGAGGAGGAACTTCAGAATCTGCATGGGAAGAAAGTACTGGGGGCTGATAAGGAGGAAGGAGAGAATCTTGAACACCATAGAGCTGTTTGAGCATGATATTTTGATGTGCAGCAAGCATGATGCGATGCCATATCATGGCAGGAACGCCACCCCCAAAAGCACGATTCATCGGTGAAAAGTTATCATTTCCCATCCATACGGCTCCCGTATAATTGCCTGTAAAGCCAACAAACCAAGCATCACGATAAGATTGTGATGTTCCAGTTTTCCCTGAGACGAGAGTCATGGGCAGAGCAGCACGCTTACCAGATCCTCGTGTCGTGACACCCACCATCATTTGGTTCATATAAGCTGTTGATTGTCTGCTGAGAACTCGGTGTAACTTATTTCCGTTATGTTCGAAATCCCACACGACACGACCATCAATTGTTTTGATTTGCGTAAACCCATGACGATTACCCGCTATTCCTCCATTGGCAAAGACATTAAAGCCTGTAGCTTGATCCATGGGGGTCATATTGGAAGTGCCAAGAACCATTGTTTTGTGTGATAAAATATGCGCGTTAATCCCCATATTCTTGATGAGATCTATGATGGGTTGGGTATCACGGTTAAGATATTGATAGGTGAGATACACAGGGACTGTATTAATAGAAAAAGCTAAAGCTGTTGCTAAATCAATTTTTCCCAAATAACGACCAGAATTATTTTTGGGTGTCCAACCTCCCCAATTGATAGGAGCATCTAAAACAATTGTCGAGGGAGACAGTCCGTGTTCCAGTGCGGTTGCGTAAACATAAGGTTTGAATGAAGAACCAGTTTGCCGTCCGCCTTGTGTTGCTCTGTTAAATTGGCTCTTTTTATAATCGAGTCCTCCAACAATTGCGCATACGGCACCGTTATTATCGAGTATAACGGTGGCAGCTTGGGTTACGCGATATTGTTGACCATATTGATGTAAATGATATGCGATTGATTCTTCTGCTGCTTTTTGAATATTCGGATCAAGGGTTGTTTGAATAATTAAACTATGGCTTGGAAGTTGATTGCGCATTTTTTTGACTTCCTCGAATGCCCAATCAAGAAAATAATCTGGCTGATTATTTTCTATTTGGGGAAGTGCCTTAGCAGGGTGGCGATGCGCATTGATAATTTGGCTCTTTGTCATAAAGCCACTATTAACAAGATTAGAAAGGACGACATTGGCACGTGTTTGAGCAGCAAAGAGATGACTATGAGGAGCATATTTTGTTGGAGCTTTAAAGAGTCCTGCTAACATAGCAGATTCACTTAAAGATACATGACGTATGTTTTTTCCAAAATAAAATTTTGCCGCTGCGGCAATACCAAAATTGTTTCCTCCCATATAGGCTCGGTCAAGATAAAGTTGTAAAATCTGCTTTTTGCTAAAATTTGCTTCTAGCCAAAGAGCAAGATAAGCTTCTTTGATTTTACGTGTTATGGTTCTCTCGTTTGTTAAGAATAAATTTTTAGCCAATTGTTGTGTGAGAGTTGAACCACCTTGCACCACACCTTTAGCTTGCATATTTTGTGAAATTGCCCGTGTAAGTCCTTGAAAATCAATACCCCAATGATCAAAAAAACGACGGTCTTCTGTAGCGAGAACCGCTTTAATGACAGTGTCAGGCATTTCTTCAACGGGGACAGAGATTGCCGGCAGTGCACCACGGTGCCCAATGGAATTTCCATAGCGATCTAGAAAAAGAATGGAAAAGTTTTTAGGAGAAGACCAATCTGTTTTGGTCAGTTCAAAAACAGAAATGCCAAAAATGGTAAAAAGAGTAAATCCCATCAACCCTAATGTTAGTATTTCATCGAGAACTTCAACGATAAAACGTTTCCATCCTTGAAGATGAAAATTTTGTGAGACGATTTTTGCCTTTTTCCAGAAAAAACTGTTAGCAGAACGAATGTGATAAAGCGCTGTGTCTAATCGTGCGTCTAATTCAATGAGAGCAGGACTGTGAAATGGCTTACGATGTTGCCTTTTCTTTTTTTTAAAAAAATCAAACATTTAAAGAGAGCCTATGGCAAAGAAATACAACCAAACAAATCTACAATAATTATATGGAGTAGAAGTATTTTTTTGCTATAGTGCTAACAGAGAAAGAGTTTATTTTAGAATTATTCATTTTTCATAAGATAGTGTATTAAGATTTTATTATTTTATTGAATAAATTTTATTCTCATTATTAAAAATATTTTATTTTGAGTTTTTAAAAATTTGGAATAATATTAATGTGTTCTTCTGTAAGATAGAGGATAAATTATTTCCATTTGTGATTTTTAAGTCGACCCAAAAAAACCATTATTTCTTTTATCCTTTATCAAGGAAAAGAAGAGATGGGTTATTGAAATATTTATGATGAAAAAAAAATTCTTGTTTGTAATAATAGCAGCTTTTTTAGGAGCAGATTCTGTTCGAGCTTCTGGGTGTGCTGAAGTAGGTAAGAAGGTTGCCGCGCAAGAGAGCGGGGTTCTCGTCCGTTCAAAACCGGTTGTTCAGGATGGAAAGGACATGTGTGCAATTGTGGTTGTTGTACCAGCCAGTAATGGTGAAAAGTTACGTCGTGTTGAGTTTTTTGTTCCTGCTGATTAGTCTTTAGCAGATGGTGTTGTGATGCGTATCTTAATCGTTGAAGATGATCGGAATCTTCACCATCAATTAGCAGAAGCTGTAAGACGTGCAGGATATGTTTCCGATAGTGCTTTCGATGGTGAAGAGGCTTATTTTTTAGGTAGCACAGAGTCTTACGACGCGGTGATACTTGATATAGGTTTACCGCAGATTGATGGTATTAGTGTTGTTGAAAAGTGGCGTCAAGAAGGGATCTCCATGCCTGTTTTAATGCTAACAGCGCGAGACCGTTGGTCTGATAAGGTGCACGGTATTGATGCTGGAGCTGACGATTATGTTGTGAAGCCATTTCATTTGGAGGAAGTGATGGCGCGCTTGCGAGCATTAATTCGTCGCACTACGGGACATGCGACGAGTGCATTATGTTGCGGAAATGTTTTGTTGGATACAAAGACATCTCGTGTTTTTGTGGATGGTCAATTGATTAAACTAACATCTTATGAATTCAGACTGCTTTCGTATCTCATGCATCATTGTGACAGGGTCATTTCAAGAACAGAGCTTACTGAACATCTTTATGATCAGGATTTTGATAAGGATTCGAATACGGTGGAAGTCTTTGTAGGTCGGTTACGGAAAAAGCTTGGAGTGAATTTGATTGAAACTATTCGAGGAATGGGATATCGCGTGAGAACGCGAGGTGATTAATGAATGTTTTTGAAGAGAATAATTGGTATAGGAGGTTCTTTTTTGTAATTACTCGATCTCTCAGTTTACGTGTTATGATCTTATCAACATTATGGGTTGTTATTTCTCTTTTATCGATTTCTGCAGTAAGTATTTTATTTTATAAGCGTTCGACTGAACAAAGCCTAGAGCGTATCCTTTCTGCTCAACTCTACAGTCTTATTGCAACAGTGACGGTGTCATCAGAAGGTACTTTGATAGGAGGGGCTGGGATTGATGATATTCGTTATTCTGATCCAACAACAGGATGGTATTGGGAAGTTGTTGCGATATCCCATAATTTGAAAGGAAGATTGACATCTCCCTCATTGGGAACAGGCGAGATATTTACACCAAGTGATGTTGATATACCTTTTGACAATAAATTCTTTCGCTCTTATCGGATAACGGGGAACAATGGTCAAAAGCTACAAGTGATTGAGAGTGATGTTGTTCTTGATAATAAAAATCATATTGCACGTTTTCGGCTTGTTGGGAATATCGATGAAGCTCATGCTCAGGTAAAGGAATTTAAGCGAACTTTGCAAATTTTTCTTTGGAGTTTCGGTATCGGGAGTGTTCTTATTAATATTGCTATTATTTTCTTTAGTTTTCAACCGTTGAAGCTTATTCGACGTGCATTGAATGATATTCGCGAAGGAAGAGTTCATTATGTGAATACGGATTTAGTAAGCGAAGTGATGCCGCTTGTACAAGAGATGAATGCTCTCATT
The DNA here is from genome assembly GCF_042195945.1 of Bartonella sp. AP30XZML. Lineage (NCBI taxonomy): Bacteria > Pseudomonadati > Pseudomonadota > Alphaproteobacteria > Hyphomicrobiales > Bartonellaceae > Bartonella > Bartonella sp. AP30XZML. Next base: position 16,038 of record NZ_JBHIPJ010000109.1, read on the forward strand.
AATAATAATCAGCGTATTATTGAGCGATTTCGCACACAGGTTGGTAATCTCGCGCATTCATTGAAGACGCCTCTATCCGTGATTATGAATGAGACAGATAAGATGCGCGGAGAAAAGGCTAGTTTGTTGAGAGAGCAAACGCAAATAATGCAAGCTCAAATCAATCATTATCTTCAGCGTGCGCGGATTGCAGCACAATGCGATAGTGTTGTCTATCATACGTCTGTTCGCAGTGTGCTTGAACGCTTGGTGCGGGTTATGAAAAAGCTTAATCCTGAAAAACAAATTCAATTTATTATGGATGTTGATGATATTGTTTTTTCTGGAGAGAAGGAAGATTTAGAAGAAATTATAGGGAATTTGATTGAAAATGCTACTCAGTGGTCTCGTGCAAAGGTTTTGATCTCTTGTTGTTTAGAAGAAAATGCTGAAGAAACAGAATATTTTAGTATCTTTGTAGAAGATGATGGTCCTGGTTTAACAGAAGACAAAATTGATGAAGCATTAAAAAGAGGGCGGCGGTTTAATGAAAGTAAACTAGGGTCAGGCTTAGGGTTAGCAATTGTTTCAGATATGGTCAGTGAATATGGTGGCAATCTCTTTTTATCACGTTCTGATTTGGGTGGATTGTATGCAAAAGTTTTATTACCTAAGATGGGAGAATAACATATTTTCTCCTTAAGCAAGAAATGTCTATAAAGTTTGTAAAGCAGTATTTTCAGACAACACATCAAAGAGTAGGGAAACATTGTTTTTAGTTTCTTTGTTTAATTGATGTATATAATAGATTTTATAATATTCTCCATGAAAAAATGAATTTTTATTAATTCACATCACTTTTCTCATGAAGAGGATAAAATGTAAGCGAGTTATTCTCTGTTCGTATTGGAAAAAAACGATATGCTCTTATTAATTTTTGCAGCATTTTTTCTGATTTTTCTGGCAAGTGTTCTTTTTCTTTCACTACGTTTTGACGATGAGATAAAAAAAGAATGGAAAGTTCAAACCGTGGATGGTTACAGAAGCCATAAGCGTATGATTGAGTTTAACAAGCTTTATATGCATTATAAAAAAAGAAATATTCTTAAGGCTTTAAGTATCTTGTTTGTTCTCCTTATGACATGGAATATTTATGGGCTGACAGGCAATCCAGAAGTGAAAAGTTATTTTTTTAGCGAATTAATGGATAAAAATCCTCAAACTCTTAGTAAGCAAGAAAAGCTTATTCGTTTACAAGTGCTTTTTTTCCGTGCACCTCATGATGGCAAGCTAGCAGATGCGTTAGCGGTAGGGTATCTCGAAGAAAGCCTTTTTCAAGAAGCAGTGAATACTTATTTAGATGCACTTCGTTTGAATGGAGAAACAGCTCCAAGGCTTGTAGGATACGGTTTAGCATTGGTTGGTTATGAAGGGGGAGTGATAACGCAAGAAGCGCAAAATGCTTTTCAAAAAGCAGCAGATTTAGCGCCAACAGATTTTTATCCACGTTTATTGTTGGCCGATGCATTGCATCAAGCAGGAAAAACTGCGCAGGCAGTACAATTTTTACAAAGCTTTCTTGATACAATGCCTGAAAATTTTTCAGGACAATCACGTGTTAAAAAAATGATGATTCAGTTACGTGATTTATCGAGTGAGCATACAAAGAAAAGAAATCTTGCACCTATGTAGAAGATGTGCAAAGCTCTTAAAAAATAAAATATTGATACTTAATTATAACGTATTTAAAATTTTTTCGCAGAGTGTCTATGAACAGTCAATCTTTAAAGAATTCTGCCTCATGGAAGGTTATTTTAGAGCAGCGAAAAAAAAAGCGCTTACTGATCATATTATTATGTTGTTTGGTTATGACAATTGCAGCAAGTCTCATAGTGTATGCAATGCGTCATGCGGTCAGTTTTTTTAGAATGCCCTCTGAAATTACAAGAGAAGATATTTTAACGGAGCGCCCTTTGCGTTTGGGTGGCTTTGTTGAAAAGGGAACTGTTCAATATGTTGGAGAGAGAGGCGTTGTTTTTTTTGTAACGGATAACAAAAAACATGAAAAAGTAGTTTTCAATGGTGCCTTACCGGATCTTTTTCGTGAAGGTCAGGGGGTGATCGTAGAAGGGCATTTCGATAAACAGGGCTTTTTTATAGGGATGCGTATTTTAGCAAAACATGATGAAACTTATATGCCTAAAGAAACAGCTGATCGTTTGAAAAAACATTACATTATGGAGAAATAATTCGATTGTGCTTGTCGAACTGGGTCATATTTTTTTAGCTGCAGCATTTTCAGTAAGCTTATTAGGGGCATTTTTACCTGCTTTAGGTTTTTGGTGGAGAGAGCGTTTGTTAATGCAAACAGTTGTTCCTCTAACATATATCACTTTTACATTACTGCTTTTATCTTTTTTAGTGATAATTTATGCTTATGTCGTATCTGATTTTTCTGTTTTGAACGTTGTTGAGAATTCTCATTCAGAAAAACCGATGCTCTATAAAATTACAGGTGTTTGGGGCAACCACGAAGGCTCTATGTTGTTATGGGTTTTAAGTCTTGCTTTTTTTAGCGCATTGATGGCTTTTTTTAGCCAACATTTGCCAGAAGATTTTAAGACGCTTGTTTTAATTTGCCAAAGTTGGATTACAACTGCTTTTCTTTTATTTATTCTTTTTGTATCCAATCCATTTTTACGCGTAAATCCACCAGCATTGCAGGGAAATGGTCTCAATCCTCTTTTACAAGATATCGCATTAGCAATTCATCCACCGCTACTTTATTTAGGTTATGTCGGTTTTTCACTTTGTTTTTCTTTTGCCGTTGCGGCATTGATTATGGGACATGTTGATAGAATTTGGGCGCGTGGGATTCGTCCGTGGCTTTTACTTGCTTGGTGTTTTTTGACATTGGGTATTATGGTTGGCTCTTATTGGGCTTATTATGAGCTAGGATGGGGGGGCTATTGGTTTTGGGATCCTGTTGAAAATGTTTCGTTTATGCCTTGGCTTTCAGGAACGGCTCTTTTACATTCTGCTCTTGTTCTCGAAAAACGAGAAATATTGAAAAGTTGGACTCTGTTTTTAGCGCTGCTTACTTTTTCCCTTTCTCTGATGGGAACTTTTTTTGTGCGTTCTGGGCTTTTAGTTTCTGTTCATAGTTTTGCTGTTGATCCAGCACGCGGGCAAGCAATTCTTGCTCTTTTATTTTTTTTTACGGGAGCTGCTTTTCTTATTTTTGCTTTGCGTACCCCTATTTTAAAAACAGAAAGATTTTTTCAACCAATTTCACGTGAAGGGTTTATTGTTTTAAATAACTTGTTACTGACAACAATAACAGCAACAGTATTGATTGGTACGCTTTATCCTTATTTTATTGAGATATTAACAGGGAAAAAAATTTCTGTAGGGGCTGCTTTTTTTAACCTTACCTGTGGACCGCTAATGGTTTTGCTGTTGTTGTTTGTTCCGTTTGGGACAATGATGGCATGGAAACGCGGTGATTTTCTTGCAGTTTTTGAACGGTTGTGGTTTGTTTTTGTATTGGTTGGTATCGTCTGTTTTATAATATTTTATGCGACATCTGTGCGTGATATTTTTGCAGTTTTAGGGATTGGGCTTTCAGCGTTTGTTTTTTTAGGCAGTTTAGCGGATTTATGGGGAAAGAGTGGATATGGCAAGAGAGCTTTTTCAGTACGCGTTAAGAGATTTCTTGGATTGCCATGGTCTACTTTTGGTGCAGCAATAGCACATATGGGATTAGGCGTTACATTATTTGGTATTGTTTGCGTGGCAAGTTTTGGGCAAGAACGTATTTTAATCATGAACGTAGGGGATAGGGTGACGATAGCGGATAAAACGCTTCATTTTGATGCAGTGCATGATGGTGTTGGTTCGAATTATTCGACAATGGAATTTTATTTTAAAATATATGAAAATAAAAACATTGTAGGTCATGTAACAGCCTCAAAGCGATTTTATTCAAGCCAAAATACATCAACAACAGAAGTTGGTCTTAAAAATCGTGGCTTATCGCAGCTATATATTATACCGGGACATATTGATAATCGGGGTCTCGTTGTGCACGTATGGTGGAAGCCTTATGTAATATGTATTTGGTTAGGGGCATTCATGATGGCTATGGGGGGATGTCTTTCTCTTTTGGGGTATTGGTTTCGCATTGGCGTGTACAATAAGGTAGTGCTTGCTTTAAATTTTTGGAAAAGACATTGAGATGAAAAAAATTCTTTGGATTGTATTTTTTTTAATTGCAACGTTTCCTTTTCGATTAGCAATAGCAGTAGAGCCGGATGAGATTTTAAAGGATAAGATTCTTGAAGCGCGAGCACGCCATATTTCATCGCATTTACGTTGTCCGGTTTGTCAAAATCAATCAATTGATGATTCAGATGCTGCTTTAGCACGTGATTTACGGCTTTTAATTCGGGAAAGGCTAAAAATGGGCTATAGTAATCAGCAAGTCACTGACTTTCTTGTTGAGCGATATGGTGAATTTATTCTCTTGAAACCACCATTGAATAAAATAACTTGGTTTTTATGGTTCTCGCCTTTGATCATTATTATCATTGGCGTAAGTGTCATATTTTTCCACTTCAAACGGAATAATCATGCGTTATGTGAATGAAAAAGAACAGTCAAAAATGTCATTGCATTAAAAAAAATGTTACATAAAAGAAAAAAATCAGCTCATCTTCAATGAGCAGACAATCTTATTATAATTATATTAGGGAATACTGAAACCTTACAAAACTTTAATAATTTAGACAGAAAACGGTAAGGTCTGGTATTTTATAAGTGATCGGAATTGAAATAAAGGTATGATTGAATAGGAGCATAGAATAAATGGTTAAAAAGGCTTTCTTTAAAACATTTGTCGCAGTGAGTTTTTCTGCGATATTGGAAAGTGCACTGTTTTTTAGTGGATGTACATCAAGCTTGTGGATGACAAAGGCTCATGCAAGTTCTGTATTTACTTCGTTAATGCAACAACAGGGATTTGCCGATATTGTTGCTCAAGTGAAACCAGCCGTTGTGGCAGTACAAGTAAAGAGCAATAAAAAGAAAGAAGATAGGTTCTTTAGCAACTTTTTTAGTGGTCCAGGACTTGATCAATTACCAGATCAGCATCCTTTAAAAAGATTTTTTAAAGAGTTTTATGATTTTGATAAACCTAAAAATAAATTTCCGCACCAATCACAGAGACTCCGTCCTGTTGCTTTTGGATCGGGTTTTTTTATTTCGTCTGATGGTTACATTGTGACCAATGATCATGTGATTTCTGACGGAACAAGTTATACTGTTGTTCTTGATGATGGTACAGAATTGAACGCAAAGCTCATTGGGAAAGACCCAAAAACTGACCTTGCCGTATTAAAAGTGAATGATAAAAGAAAATTTTCTTATGTTGATTTTGGTGATGATTCAAAGCTTCGTGTTGGGGATTGGGTTGTTGCCATTGGGAATCCATTTGGTCTTGGTGGAACTGTGACAGCAGGTATTGTTTCTGCACGTGGACGTGATATTGGCACTGGTGTATACGATGATTTTATTCAGATTGATGCTGCTGTTAATAGAGGAAACTCTGGTGGTCCAACGTTTGATCTTAATGGAAAGGTTGTTGGGGTTAATACAGCAATTTTTTCTCCTTCTGGAGGAAATGTTGGGATTGCTTTTGCTATTCCAGCAGCGACTGTAAAACAGGTTGTACAACAACTTATTGAAAAAGGTTCAGTTCAACGTGGTTGGTTAGGTGTTCAGATTCAGCCGGTAACAAAGGAGATTTCCGATTCAATAGGATTGAAAGAAGCCAAAGGTGCTTTGGTTACTGATCCGTTAAAAGGACCGGCAGAAAAGGCTGGTATTAAAGCGGGTGATGTAATTATTTCAGTGAATAATGAAAAAGTTGCTGATGCGCGTGAGTTGGCGAAACGTATTGCAAATATTAAACCAGGAGAAATGGTAACCATAGGGATTTGGAGATCAGGTAAGGAGGAGAGTATAAAGGTTAAACTCGCTTCAATGTCTGAAGATGAAAGTAAGAAAGAGACTTCAAAATATTCAAATGGACAGAGTGATTTAGATGAAACATTGGAAGATTATGGTTTGATTGTTATGCCTTCTGATGATGGTGTAGGGGTTGTCGTAACGGATGTCGATACCGATTCAGATGCTGCAGATAAAGGGATACGCCCTGGTGATATCATTGTGACAGTAAATAATAAACCAGTTAAACGAGTCTCTGATATTATTAACACAATCAAAAATGCTCAGCAGTTAGGACGAAAGGCTATACTCTTACAAGTGCGAACAAATGATCAAAATCGTTTTGTTGCTCTTCCAATTTTCAAAAAATAAGGCTTTAGTTGTAGGACAAATGTTTATTAAATATTTGTCCTACAACATAATAAAATAATGGAGATACGTTTTATGAAGATACTCGTTATTGAAGATGATCATGAGACGGGGCATTATCTCGAAAAAGCATTTTTGGAAGTAGGGCATTCTGTTGATGTTGCTTATGATGGGGATACGGGATATGCTTTAGCAACCACGGAAAATTATGACGTTATGGTTGTTGACCGAATGCTTTTGCATCGTGATGGTCTTTCTATTATTGCTGAATTGCGCGCTAAAGGCAATGAAACACCGGTTCTTATTCTGTCTGCTTTAGGGCAAGTTAATGATCGTGTAACGGGGCTGCGTGCAGGGGGAGATGATTATTTGACAAAGCCTTATGCTTTTTCTGAACTTCTTGCGCGTGTTGAAGTTTTACAACGACGGAAAAATCCTAAAGAAGCAGAAACTGTTTACTGTGTAGGTAATCTTGAGCTTGATCGGTTAGCACATACGGTAAAACGAGGTGATAGAAACATTCTATTGCAACCACGAGAGTTTCGTTTACTTGAGTATTTGATGCGTTATGCGGGGCAGGTTGTTACACGCACTATGCTTTTGGAAAACGTTTGGAATTACCATTTTGATCCACAAACGAATGTCATTGATGTCCATATCTCTCGTTTGAGAGCCAAAATTGAAAAAGATTTTGATGTTCCCCTTCTCCATACAGTGCGTGGAGCTGGATATATGCTGAAAGTACCAGATAACAAAGCATGAATCGTTTGATTAATATAATGCGCACGACGGCGCTAAGGCTTTCAGCACTTTACATTTTATTGTTTGGATTGGTGGCAACAGGACTTTCTATTTATATGACGGCATTTTCTGCTTCATTGTTAACAGAGCAAACTGAACAGGCTTTACATGAAGAATTAAAGTATATTGAAAATGCTTATAATTATGGGGGATTATCCTTATTAATGCGCACTATTGATTATCGTTCAAGACAACCAGGAGCATTTCTTTATCTTGTTACAGATTCTATGGGGCGTATTTTAGCAGGAAATGTAGCACGTATTGAATTAGGTCTTTTGAATCAGAGTGGTTTTATTTCTACCTCTTTTTTGTATTCCCGTTTTGGAGAACATGGCAAAACAAGTGAACATCGCGCTTTGGCGGTTATTGTTGATTTGCCTAATGCTATGAAGATTCTTATAGGACGTGATTTGGATGAGCCAGAACGTTTTGCTGTTGTTATTCGCAAAGCTGTGATCATTGCACTTGCTGCAATGGTTGGAGGCGCTTTACTCATATGGTTTTTTGTTGGCAGGAGAGCTTTACAAAGGATTGATCATGTAACGGCTGCATCACAGCGCTTGATGGATGGTGATTTCAGTGGGCGTTTACCTGTTTCTGGAGTAGGGGATGAGTTTGATCGATTGTCAACCAATCTTAATGTTATGTTAGACCGCATTGAAGAGTTAAATATTGGTTTACGTCAAGTATCAGATAATATTGCTCATGATCTGAAAACGCCGTTAACGCGTCTTAGAAATCGCGCTGAAGAAGCGCTTTCAGGAAATAAGACAAAGCTTGAATATCGTCAGGTCCTTGATAGGGTTATTGCAGAATCAGATCAACTTATTTGTACGTTCAATGCGATTTTAATGATTTCACGTATTGAGGCCAGCAGTGCAATTGAACATCTTGAAATGATGAATATGAAACTGATCCTTGAGGATGCTGTTGAGCTTTACGAACCTTTTGCTGAAGAGTCAGGTGTTTTACTTCAGTTGGGAGATATATTTGATAAAGAGCTAAAATTGAATCGTGAGCTTGTTGCACAATCAATTTTTAATCTTATAGATAATGCAATTAAATATGCACCTAAAGGTGGAAGGCAAGCGAAGGTTTGCTTATCAATGGAATATCGTGATGAACATTTATTAGTTGTTGTGAGCGATAATGGACCAGGAATAGCAGAGGATAAACGTGAAAAAGTGACAGAACGATTTGTTCGTCTTGAAGAAAGCCGCACACAACCTGGGTTTGGGATTGGTTTAAGTATAGCAAAAGCGGTTATGAAGCTTCACGGGGGTGAGTTGTTACTTGAAAATGCAAATCCAGGGCTTAGGGCTGTTTTGTTATTTCCTTAAAGATATTTTTCTTCACTTTCATACGTAACAACTATTTTAAAAGTATAAAGCAATAGAAAGGAAAGCAAAATGCTTTTCAAGGGAGCACAGACGAAACAAGCTTTTTTAAAAACACAGCTTCTCCCTTTATGTCCTCTCGATAAAAGTGGTTCCCAATGGTTAAAAGACATGGAAGAACAAGCAAGGAAAGAAGGTTTAGAATCGCTTGTTGCCATCATTTCAGAGAGTGGAACGCAGATTGATTTTATCAGTTCGGTTATGACCTTATCTCCTTTTTTGCGTGAGGTTTTAATTACCAACCCATCATATCTTAGTGCTTTATTAAATGTTGATATAGAAACAAGGCTGAGCGAAATTATAGATGATATTACAGCTATTGATAAGGATGAAGCTATAAATGAAACTTCATTGATGGCTGCTTTAAGGCGCAAAAAACGAGAAGCGCATGTTCTTATTGCTTTAGCTGATTTGGGTGGTGTTTTTACTTACGAAGTTTCATGTGCTTGGTTGACACGTTTGGGCGAAGCAGCATTAAGTGTAGCACTACGTTTTCTATTAAGAGAAGCGCATGATCATGGTAAGATCAATTTATTAAGCCGTGAGAATCCAGAAAAAGACTGTGGTTTAATTATTTTAGGGATGGGAAAGTTAGGAGCAGGGGAACTTAATTATTCTTCTGATATTGATCTTATTGTTTTCATTGATGAAACATCACCTCATATTGGTAATCTTTCTGAAAGTGTTGACGTATTTTCTAAAATGGTACGCCGATTAATCCGTATCATTCAAGAACGCACTGCGGAAGGATATGTTTTTCGTCTTGATTTTCGTCTTCGTCCAGATCCAGGTTCAACCCCTTTGGCCTTACCAGTAAGGGCTGCATTGCGTTATTACGAAGGGCGTGGGCAAAATTGGGAACGAGCAGCCATGATTAAAGCACGTCCAGTTGCTGGTGATAAGAGGGCAGGTTTTAACTTTCTCAAAGAGCTTTTTCCCTATGTGTGGCGGAAATATTTAGATTATGCTGCTATTGCTGATATTCATTCGATCAAACGTCAAATTCATGCGCATAAAAATTACGGTCAAATTGCAGCTTATGGGCATAATATAAAGTTAGGTCGTGGTGGTATTCGTGAGATTGAGTTTTTTGTTCAGACACAGCAGCTCATTGCTGGTGGACGTTTTCCTCAATTACGTGGACGTCAGACAGTTGCAATGTTAGCAGAACTTCACACGCTTGGTTGGATCAGTGAGAAAACGAGAAATAGCCTTATAAAAAGTTATGCTTTTCTTCGAAATGTGGAACATCGTATTCAAATGCTTTTCGATGAACAAACACATCTTCTTCCAAATGATACTGCTCAATTCACGAGTGTTGCCTATTTAATGGGTTATCAAGACAGTAGCAGTTTTATCCGTGATTTATTAAAAACACTTCAGATTGTTGAAAAACATTATGCTGCACTGTTTGAGAATGAGCAAGAACTTGGTTTAGAAATTGGTAATTTAGTTTTTACCGGTGAAGAAGATGATCCGGAGACATTAATAACGTTAAGCCGTTTAGGCTTCGAAAGAGCAAGTGATATTTGTCGTATTATGCGCACGCTCCATTTTGGTCGTTATAAAGCAACGCAATCAGCCGAAGCACGCGAGAGATTAACGGAATTAACACCAGCTCTTTTGAAAGCTTTTGGTGGGACAAAACGAGCTGATGAGGCGATGTTGCGTTTTGATGGTTTTTTACAGGGCTTACCTTCAGGAATTCAGCTTTTTAGTCTTTTGCAGTCTAATCCTTCTCTTTTGGATATGCTTGTCCTTATTATGGGGGCTGCTCCACGTCTTGCAGAAATTATTGCACGCAGGTCCCATGTTTTTGATGGAATGTTAGATCCGAATATTCTTTCAGAATTACCGACCAAAACGTACTTAGAAAAACGGCTTGAATATTTTCTTGAAAATGTTCTTTCTTATGAGAAAATTCTTGACCATTTAAGGATTTTTGCAGATGAACAACGTTTTTTGATTGGTATTCGAATTTTAAACGGTACAATTACAGGAGAAAGAGCGGGTTTTGCTTTTACTGCGCTTGCTGATCTTATGATTACAAAAACATTTGCTACCGTTCAAGAGGAATTTTCTCGTCTTCATGGTCGTATTAAAGGGGGGCGTGTTGGCATATTGGGTATGGGGAAGCTTGGAAGTCGCGAATTAACAGCAGATTCCGATGTTGACCTTGTTTTGCTTTATGAACACGATAATGATGCAGAAATATCTGATGGAGAAAAGCCTCTTTATATCTCTCAATATTATACGCGTTTAGCACAGCGCCTCGTTTCTGCTTTATCCACTCTTACAAGCCAAGGTATTCTTTATGTCGTTGATTTAAGGTTACGGCCATTAGGCAATAAAGGACCTATTGCTGTTTCTTTTCCATTTTTTAAAAAGTATTACCGCCAAGAAGCATGGATATGGGAATATCTTGCTTTAACAAGGGCTCGAGGCATTGCAGGAGACCCTGATTTTTTACAAAAGCTAGAAAATGAAGTGTGTGCAATTATTGCTATTTCTCGTGATAAGAAGGAAGTTGCAAAAGAAGTATGTGAAATGCGTGCCTTGATTGCAAAAGAAAAGCCGCCAAAAAATCAATGGGATTTAAAAACGATGTCTGGTGGCATTATGGATTTGGAGTTTATTGCTCAATTTTCTCTTATTACGCATGTCATTGAGTTTCAAATTGGAGCGACGACAGCGGATATTTTAGATCACTTACCAAACAGTTTTCTTAATCAGTCATGTATTGCTGATTTACATTATGCCTATCGTCTTTATACAAATTTGAGTCAAATTATACGGCTTTGCTTAAATGATTCTCTTGATCCCAATGATATGCCACCTGGATTAAGTGACCTTTTGTTGAATAGTGTTGGGGAACCTGATTTGCTTCGTGTTGAAAAATTAATTGCAGAAACTGGGCAATTGGTCTGTTCAGTTTTTTCAAAAATCATGAAACATTAAAATAATTCTATAAGAATAAATAAAAATTATTAATTCCATTTTTATATATTAATTTTTTGTCTTTCATTTCATAGACGCTTGAGATGGTTAGAGTGAAGTTCTCTACTGGTTTTTCAAGTGTGATGAAAAAATTCTCCATTCTAGGTATCATTCTTTATACAAAAAACGATGAGTGATTAATTTAGTGAATCATATTTTTTATGAGCGTTATCTCATTTTTTCAAAAAATTGACATTATAATTATTTATATTATTGAATATAATGATGATCAATATGAAGCTATAAAAGCTGCTATAGATTAATAGTTTCTGGAAATTATAAATAATATTTAAGCTTTATTTAAAACTAATTTTAATTTTTTAACTGTGTCATTTTTGCTATAGATTTTTTCAAAAAATTGTGAAACGATTTACCATTATTTATGTATCACATTAGCTTTTAGGGGAGCAATTATGATTACAAAGTATTTAGCCTCAACATCTCTATTTTCTTTAATTTCAATTTCTGTAGTACAGGCGTCGGATATCGTTATTCCTGAACAACCTGTTCCTGTTATTCCAGCGCCTGCTTTGTCTTGGACAGGATTTTATCTTGGAGGACAGATTGGTAACTTTTCAGGTAAAACAACTGCAAGTTATTTAAAACATGAGACAGGGATATGGAATCCAATTGGAAAGGAGAATTTACCTAAACTTTCTGGTTTTATCGGGGGAGTTTATGCGGGTTCCAATATTGATATCGATAATAGTTTTATTATAGGTGTTGATACAGATATTATGTGGTCTGGTAAAAAGGATTCTAAAGATGTCAATCTACCGAAAAAAAGTCCAACTGAAGAAACACCAAAACCTATAGAAGAAACAAGTCTAACAAGAGATTTGCAGGAGAATGATTCAACAAGGCGTATTAAAGCTGTACGTCATACTTTAAAACAAAAATGGGCTGGTGCTACACGGGTGAGAGTTGGTTTTGCGATTGAGCGTATGATGCCTTATATTTCCGGAGGGATTGCTTATACGCAGCTTCAGAATATTTTTGCGGCAGTAGCTGATAGCAAAAATGGAGAAGTTGATTTTTCTGATTGGTTGCATGATGAAAAAAAGACCATGATTGGTTATACCCTTGGAGGTGGTATTGATTTTGCAATGACTGATAATGTCATTGTGCGTGCAGAATATCGTTATTCAGATTTTGGCAAAAAGAAGTTCATACAGGATAAATTTGAAATGGGCTACAAAACAAATGATTTCCGCGTGGGTGTAGCTTATAAATTTTAATTTTTTGCAGAATAAAACACTTCAAAAGTCTCATTTTCGAATGAGGCTTTTATTTTTCAGGTATGTTCTAGTAAATATCCTTTACTCAAAAGGGCTACTATTTTATTCGAACAATACTTTGATTTATAAATGTAAATTACTTTTTGTCATGTTGAGTGAGAGACCCGAGTGTCATAAGATTTTCTCATTTTAAACCTATACTATATTGAACCAATCAAAACCATGTCTTTTGCACGTCAAAAAGAGGGGGAGTCGTGAGATAAAAAACATTAAAGAAAGAATAAAAATGCTTCTTATGAACTATCTTAAGTGCTAAAGGCTGTTGCTACATTAGGGGGTGGCAAAGTATGAGATTTGATACTAGCTTGCTTTTCCATAAACGTGAAGATGGTGTTGCTAAATGGACTTATCATTACATCATTCATAGGTGCCGTCGGGAAATGGGTTTTGGTGCTTTAAAAGATGCTTTTTAAAACCAACATGTGAATTGGCAAGCTAATGGCATTTTATTTTATTTGAAAGATCTCTCATACAATCAACTTTTCTGTTTTGCGGTATCGTAAAATATTTTATTTAATAACAAAAAGATCGCAAAAAAATTCTAAAGCACGTAAAATTACATCCGCAATGTAACTCAATAATAAAATAATTATAAAGAGTATTATAAAGTGATTTATAGGAAAAAATAGAGAGAAAATTAGGAATTTATTGAGACATAAAAAACATTATTACCTATGTCTGTTATCGAAATATAATCTACTATTTTTTATAACTTTTTTAATGTACGATAATAAATGTCGAGTGAAATAGTAATGGATCATTTCAAATCTATTTACGATAAATCAATCAACATCATTTGTTTATGAATCACAAGTAGGTTGGGTTATTGAAATTATATACTTTAGTTATTATTTGGCTTTTTTAGGCATTGATTTTCAGATATAGACGCTGAATGAGCTTCTCTATTATTCTATAAAATATCATCATTGTAATAATATAAGGATTTTACGCATTAGATGCTTTTGGAGGAGTGTATGATGAAATTCAAAGCAGGGTTTATGTGTAGAGCTTTGTGAAGTAAATCACATGCGCAATTAGCAGCTGGAACCCGTGAGACAAGAATCCGGATTATTTATAAATCAGATGTGGTAGAATTTTCGTTCTTTAGGGCGGGAAGGAAGAAAACCGATAAGTTTGTAAAAAGCTAGTCACATAAGTGGGGCAGCAGATGGAACTGTCTGAGAAAAATTGATCTATTGACAGAGAAGGTGAAACTTTGTCTTTTAAGGAGAAAAAGGGAAATAAGAATTATGATTTTCAAAGGAATATGAAATAAAAATATTTTCGTTTTTTGTTGTTTTGGCAACTATGAAGGTGTTTAAAGATTAATTGTTTCAGTACATGCAATCTCGTTTTGAAGATTGATAATGCTATAACGTTGTAATTGGCAATGCCATTGATTTTGTAAGCGTTCAATGGAAAATAAATTAAAGCCTGCGGGTGGTTTTTTATCACCAAAAGCTTGTGATGCGGAAGGAACACCAACAATAGGAATTTTTTTAATTGGTCCTTCAATGTAATTCAATGTGGGTAAATGAGTATGTCCGTGAAGAATAAGCTCACAACCGTGATATTTGATAACGTCTAGAAAACGTTTTATATCCCGTAGTTTTTTATGCCAAGACGTTGCCTTTGGAAAGGGGGGGTGGTGAATCATGACGACACGAAAAAGGTTGCGCTGTGCTGCTTCCTTTAAAAAGAGCGGTAAAGTTTGCGCTTGCATTTTACCAAAATAGCCAGAAGCTTGAAAAGGCAATGTCGCAATGGCTGAAGAAGCTGCTATGATGGCAACATCTTTGCGAATGCGCATATAAGGAAAGACGCTTTTTTGAGGGATGTCACCTGTAATCCAAGGTTTAAAAAGAGTGCATGCTTTTTGTAAAGCGCCGCGGACATAGGCATCGTGATTTCCAAATGTTAAAGAAATATCTTGAGGTTTTCCTAGGTTAAGTAGCCAACGATGAGCTTGTACAAATTCTTTATCGAGAGCAAGATTTACAAGATCACCAGAGATCACAAGGTGATCAGGTTTTTTTTTGTTCAAGGCATCTATTACAGTTTCTAGGACATCTGTTGCCATCTGACTCTTACGTTTTTTTTGCCAGTTCAGATAACCGGTAAGACGCTTCCCAGAAAGTTCAAAAAGGGAAGGTTGCGGGAGAGGGGAAAGATGTACATCCGATATATGGGCAAGATAAAACATAAAAGCTCGTAGAGGATTAAAAACGATTTAAAGAATAAACATAAGATAAGTTAGTGCTTAAAGGCAAGAAAGATTGTAAAATGAAAATTAGCTTGCAAAAAAGAACGTCTCAAGCGGAATGTTCCAAATAGAATATCCCTAATAAAATATCATTGTGTTGTAGATTCACATATTTGTAAAAAAACATTTCTCAATGCGTTTGAGCTAACTTCACGACGGTACTCGATATTATAATGGAAAGCTTCTGTGAACTATATAGGGCTTACTGTACACTACCATCTCTACACTTATACAAGGTGCAAATAAAAAACATCATACTATTTTCCCCCAATTTTATGAAAATCCTTGCTTTGCTTTAAGAGGATTCATAAGAGGTATTTCACTCTTTTCTTCAATGGTTTCTATCCATACAGCATCTCTTCTAATAATACGCAAGAGAATGTTTTTTATTGTTTTAATATGAGGATATTAGAAATAAGGAGAATTCCACTGTATTTTGAGTTATAAATCAATACGTTATCTAATTACAAAAGACAAGTAGATACGTAAAAAGATAAGCTGAATTTTAAAACTATTATACGAAATCTCAGACTTTTTAACGGCCTTCATAATACCACATGCTGCTCAACAGTAAAAGGTAAGCAAGCAGTGCAAAAAAACCAGAAAATATCGAAAAATAAAAGGTATTGATTAAACGGGTTTCTGTTGCTTCTTTCAGAACAATTGAATGTGCTGGGGAAGAGGACGGACTTGTTTTTGATTGAATCAGCTTAAATGGAGGAAGATGAATGTTTTCTTTTCCTTCAGGGTGTAAACGTCCGATGTAGCCACCAGTGTGCTTAATAATGGGGGCTAGTTTTTCTTGTGTTGAAATCAAGTCAAACAACTCAAGATTATCGAGCATCCCTACAGAAGAAAGTATTGTTAAACCGCCATTTTTAATGGTAAAAATTCCTGTCTCATCAGTGGTCACAGTTGCAGTAAAAAGGCCTTCTTGCTCTTTGGTCAGAGTAATATTTTCTTTTTTTCCAGAGGGAAAGATTATTTCAGCGGGTTCTGGATGGTCTTTTAGAGTTTGGCGGCGAATTGTTAAATGATGATGGCTGCTGGTCGCACTTAATTTTTCTTCCTCAAGTTCTGGTTCTTTCATGAGCCAATGGGCAATACGACGATAAAGAGCAGCATAAGGACCACCGCCTTCGAAACCTCGTGCCCAAAGCCAACTTTCATCAGAGAGCAACATGCCTACACGTCCTTTATCAACATGCGAGAGAAGTAAAAGTGGTTGTTCATCGGCTCCTTTCATGAGGGCGATTCCGTTATTTATGTTTTGAATAGCAATTTGTCGCAACCACTGCCCCCATTGAGAAGCGGGAAGGTTAAGTGTTGCAAGACCCCTTGTGACAGGATGGCGCTCACCTTCTTTGGTTAATGTGGGGCGAAAAGGTTTTTCAATAATAGTTCCATTGGGCAATGCCGGTAAAATGCTTATTAAAGGTGTTTTCGCAAGTGAGTTTTTTTGGGTAAATTCAGGTCCTGTTACCATCAGCAATGCACCACCCTTTTGTACATATTGGGCGATATAATCATAGTAGATTAAGGGGAGAACAGTAGAGTGCTGGTAGCCATCAAGGATGATGAGATCAAAGTTATTAATTTCTTCAACAAAGAGTTTTCTTGTGGGAAAGACCACTAAGGATAATTGGCTTGAGGGCGTATTATCTGCTTTGGTGGGGGGACGCAAAATAGTAAAGTGAACAAGATCAATATTAGAGTCACCTTTCAAAAGGTCTCGCCATGTCCGTTCTCCATTATAAGGAGCACCTGAAATAAGAAGAACGCGTAAATTTTCTCTGATTCCTTCAATAATTGTTATGGCGCGGTTGTTTTTAAAGCTTAGTTCACCTTTGTGTGGATCAGTTATAACTTGGATAATATTTTTTTCAGCATGAGGAAGGCTAATTTCAGTTTGAAAAATCACGCCAGGAGTCACAGAATAATGGCCAATGTCTTGTCCATTGACGCTTAGTGTAATATTTGCTTTCTGTGGTATTGTTTTTTTGGCGGGGACTTTATCTTCTACCAAAATGGAGAGCGTTTGTGGTTTGTTGACAAGGGCAAAGCGTGGAGGAGAAATAAACTTGATTTGGCGATCAAATTCATCTGAGTGCCCTGTAATCAGGGCATTGAGAGGTGCTTCATGATGAAGGTCTGATAGGTCAGGAATGTCATGCACTTGACCATCGGTGATAAAAATGGTTCCTGCATAACGAGAGAGCGGTACATCAGATACTGCTTGTGTTAAAGCCTCAAACAAATTCGTTGAGGGCGCATACTGATTATCAGCAAGTTTTCCAGCTTCAATAAAGCGTGGTTCAAATTGTGGATAATGCGCCAATGCTTGAGTTAATTGCGCGCGCGCTTCATCACTGTCGTTTGTACGTGTTCCAAATGTTTGGCTTTTGCTGCGGTCAATAACAATTCCTACTGTGCTTTTCAGTGGTTCACGCTGTTCTTTTATGATCATTGGATTGAGCAAAGCAAGGATGAGGGCGCTTAATGCCATCAGACGAAATAAAGAACCTTGCCGTTGCGTAACAAGACCAACAACGACAAAAAGAATCGATATTCCACTTAAGAACAGAATCCAAATGAGTGGTAAAAAAGGCTGAAAAGTGAAAAATGATATCATTGCCTTCTTTCTCTTTTAAAGCGTTCCAAGAGTGCTGGAACATGAACTTGATCCGCTTTATAGTTTCCTGTAAGAACATAAAGGACAATATTTAAACCTGCACGAAATGCCCATAGACGTTGCATTGGATCATTGGGAACAAGGGGATATTTCCATGACCCTTTTTTATCGAGTGCCCAAGCACCAGCAAAGTTATTGGCAGTAATGAGAAGAGAACTTACATTATCGCCGCTGGCAAGGGAATTTTTATTTTTTTTGTTTGTTGATGAGGATTCAATCCATAAAGGTGAACCACGGTAGAGACCAGGAAAATCTGGCATAATATAAAAAGAACGTGCAACAACATGATCCGTTGATGCTGGCTCAATGGATGGAATATTTAACTCTTTTAAGATATCTCGTAATCTTTGCGTTTCTGGAGTAGCATCTCCTTCAAGATTAAGATTGCTCTTTATCTGATCGCGCGTGTCAAATAAAATTGTTCCCCCATGTTTCATAAAGTTATTTATTTTTTCAAGGCTTTTGGGGGTTGGTATAGGACTCTTAACATCAATTGGCCAGTAAATAAGAGGATAAAAAGAGAGTTCATCTTTATCGAGATCAAGTGCTGTAACAGAGCCGAGGGTAAGCATTGTGCGCTCTGCGATAAATTGACTTAATGCTTCTAGACCACTTTTACTCGTTGTATCAATTTCATGATTATTGGTTATAACATAGGCAAGATGTGTTGCACCAGCAGCTTGTACACTATCATATTGATTTTCTTTCGTTTGTGCATGAAGAGTTGGATCATATGAAAACAAGGCAATAAGACTTATAAAGGGGACGAGAAACATATTACGCCGTTTCATGAAAGAAAAAATATCTCCTATCCATAAAATGAGAAAATTGTCAAAGGCGAATAATAAGATGGCTAATCCTAAAAGTGGGCCGATAAGATTTTTTTCTTTTGTATCGTAAGATAAAGGTTTTTTATTAAGAGAAGTTGGCAATGATGATTGTTTCATCAAGTGCGACGAATGAGTTAAGAGATTGAGTGCATAAAAATCGTTTTTGACACCATAAAGTCCTGGGGGAGTATGGTAGGAAGGATGGGGTGGATTTTGAGAGTCAAAGATCAAAGGAACAACATCAGAGGGTGGTACTTGTAATTGTCCGTCAACGGCTATAGTTCGCCAAGGGTTTTGTACCACTGTTCTTTTTTCTCTGTGTGTTAGGTTTGTGTTTTCGTTAGAACCTAATGTGATTAATTTTTGCAGCATTTGTGCAAAAAAGCCAGAAAGAGGAAGGTTAGACCATGTTGGGTCAGGAGCAACATGAATGAGAATGAGGGTTCCTTTACCACGTTTTGCTGCGGTAATAAGAGGAGTTCCATCCGAAAGGCTAAGCCACGTTTTTTCAAAAAGATCTGGGGTTGGTTCTGCGAGGATTTGGCGCGAGACAGTAACATCTCCTGGAAAGGGAAGACCAAAGAAAAAGCTATTTTTTGCAAAAGGGGCAAGCTTTTGTGGTTTTGTCCAAGACATAATACTTCCAAGGGAACGTTGACCTGGGCGTAGTGGTATCGGAAGAAGGTTATCGTAATGTTCTGCGCTACTGAGTTTTTCTCCTGCAAAGCGGATGAGTGTTCCCCCTTTATTCACAAAATCAGAAAGTTTTTTTTCTGCTTTTGGGGGTATGTTAACAATGTCACCCATAATCAAAACAGATGGATTTTGTTTAAGCAAATGATCAATATCCGTTGAAAGTTCTCTTCCACCGGCTGTTATAAGCTGTGTATGACCTTGTAAGGCTTTGATAATGTAATAAAATGGAGCAAGTAAAGGCTGTGCCATTTCATTGGTATCGGGTGAGAGAAGAGCAACACGGCTTATCCTGTTATGGCTGTCTACCAAGAAGGTTGCAGCAGCATGGTTTTGATTGTTTATTTTTATCCAAGCGATATCATTGCGTAGTTCAAGTGGTACATTAAAAGGAACAAGTGCTGTTGTTTCTCCTTCAGAGAAATTGTTCGTAAATTGTCCGAGAAGTTGATTATTTGAATCGTAGAGGCTGAGTATAGCGGGAGTGTTACTGTGTGTTGTTGAGCGGATAATACGCGCGCCCATGTTTCCATTGTTATTTTCTATGGATGTTATGCCGGTTAAATCGGAAATATCAGTCAAATACCACAAGAAGTTTCTAGGTTTTAATTCTTCAAGAAGAGCAAAAGCTTGCTCATCTTCATTTGTTTGTAATCCATCACTTAAATAAGCAATATCAAGAGGTTTTCCTTTGGTTATTTTGCTGAGTTTTTTGAAGGCATGCACGCGGTTGACAGGCCAAGGACGCGGTTGCAAATGCATTAAATGCTGTTTTATAATCTTGGCTGGTTGGGGCTCTATATTGGAGATATTATTTTCAGCCGTTGCAACAAGATAAATATTTTTTTGCTGTTTTTCTGCCTGTGCAAGGAGCATTTCAGCGATAGAGATGCGCTGTTTCCATTCTTTTACAGAAACCCAACCATTATCAATAATGAGTGCAAGGGGTTGAGACCCGGAAAAGCTTATTGGTTTTTGATTCCAAGTGGGGCGTGCTAGAGCTATGATAACAAGTGCCGCTATGGTTAAACGCAACAAGAGCAACCACCAAGGTGTATGTTTTGCTGTTTCTTGTTGATGAGTTGGTTTGGGTAAGAAGCGAAAAGGAGGAAAAAGCTCTTTACGCGGAGATGGAGGAGTTATCCGCAACAGCCACCAAATGACCGGTAGGAACAAAAGCCCTAGTAACAGAAAGGGAGCAGCAAAACTCAAAGTGCCCTCCTTTTTTGCAATGGAGAGTCGCTCATTGTATTTGCAAGATGAAAAATGGTCTCTGTTAAAGGTTGATCTGTTGTACTAACGTGATAAGACCATCCTTGGCGTGCGCAAAAATTTACCAATTCTTGTCGCCTTGCGTGATATAGTTTACAATAGTTCTTACAAAGATCTTCTGCTTTAGTGGAAACATGTTTCTCTTTCGTTTCAGGATCCAAAAATTCTGTGTGACCTGTGTAGGGAAAGCTTTCTTCTGCGGGATCAGAAATTTCAATTAAATGAGCTGTCACCTGTTTTGTAGTTAAAACGGTTAAATGTTGGATGATTTTTTCAGGATAGTCGAGAAAATCACTCATTATAATGACATGTGAAAAGCGTGTAATCGTTGAAAAATCCGGAAATAAATTTTCATCTGAATGATTTTCTAAAGCAAAGGCTATTCGTTCTACGACATTGGATGTCATTGTGGGGGACATTAAGTTGGGAATAGCAATATGTTCGCCACTGCGTGCAAGAAGGGATGCCAAGGTAAGGGTAAGAATAGTGGCATGATTACCTTTAGAGATTTTAGAAAAGCGCGAACAGTAATGCATTGATGCGCTCTGATCAGGACAAAGCCAAACGGTTTGTGTCGTTTGCCATTCGTGTTCACGGAGATACGTATTTTCATCACGCGCTGAGCGACGCCAATCAATGCGGGTAATGGATTCTCCTTCCATATAGGGACGAAATTGCCAAAAGTTTTCCCCATTACCGCTTTTACGTTGTCTATGCCACCCGGTGATCAATGTATTAGCGATATGACGCGCTTGTAAAAGGAAATATGGCATTTTGCCAGTATCCTTATGCAGTTCATTTGCCAGCGACAATGGAGGCTTTTGTAAAACTTTTTTGCCAAGAGCCATTCAAAGAGCATCTTTCACAAGGTTATTGATAATATCTTTTACGGTTATATTTTCAGCACGGGCAGAAAAATTAAGAGCCATGCGGTGTTGTAATACGGGATAGGCCAATGCTTCAACATCATCAAGTGAAGGAGCTAAGCGTCCATAATAAAGAGCACGAGCGCGAACACAAAGTGAAAGGGCTTGTGATGCCCGTGGACCAGGTCCCCAAGAAACATAAGTATTAGCAAGGCTATTGTCTTTATGAGGGCGAGATGAGCGGACAATTTTTAAAATAGCTTCAATCACATTTTCTGAAAGAGGCATTTTGCGAACGATATTTTGAATTTTTTGCAATTTTTTGCCGGATAAAATTGGTTTTGCATTTGATTTTTTTTCTTTTGTTGTTTCTAAAATAATCCGTCGTTCTGTTGTAAGGTCAGGATAGTCAATATCGATTTGCATCAAAAAGCGATCCAGTTGTGCTTCAGGAAGTGGATATGTCCCTTCTTGTTCGAGAGGATTTTGCGTTGCAAGAACATGAAAAGGTTGTGGCAAATCATAACGGTTACCTGCAACAGTAACATGATATTCTTGCATAGCTTGTAAAAGGGCTGACTGTGTCCGTGGGGAAGCACGATTGATTTCATCGGCCATGAGAAGTTGCGTGAAAATAGGACCTTGAATGTATCGAAAAGAACGTTTACCGTCTTTATCGGAATCCATAATTTCAGAACCAATAATATCCGATGGCATTAAGTCAGGAGTGAATTGGATGCGTTTTTCATCAAGCCCTAAGACTGTTCCCAATGTTTCAACAAGACGTGTTTTTGCAAGTCCTGGAGCACCGACAAGAAGGGCGTGACCACCAGCGAAAATAGCGATTAAAGCATATTCGATTACCTGATTTTGCCCAAAAATAACTTTGTCAATTTCTTTTTGTAAAATATCCAATTCTTTGTGTGCCGTATCAATATCATCAATAATGACTTGAGCTTCATGATTGATATTGACCTTTTTTATAGAATTGGATGATGGATCATGTTGACTCATATTTCTTCCTTAAGGCGTTTGTCGCAAAAATGGTAATTTTCTCTGCATGATAATGGATATCTTATTGTTTGTAACAGAAAATGAGAAGAAATGAAGTATCATATGCCGTTTTTTTATATTCGTATATAAGAAGAGAAAAGTTTCTTTGGAAGAAATAGACGTGCTTTATAAGGGATGTCTTAAAAAAATTGTTTTATGAAGAGAGTTTTTTAAAGCAATGAAGACAATTTTTGAAAGGTTAAAGGGTGAGTATAAGACAGAACTTCAAACAGGTTGCGTGGTTACAACAAAGTGATATCCAAACACTTCTTCGTGTTTTGTCTGTGGAGGGGGAAGAGGCGCGTATTGTAGGGGGAGCAGTGCGCAATCAACTGCTAGGGCAGCCTATTAGTGATATTGATATTGCAACAACCTGTTTGCCGCAACAGGTTATTGCACGTGTAGAAGAAGCAGGATTTAAAGCTATTCCTACAGGGATTGCTTTTGGTACAATAACAGTAGTTGCTCATTCATGTTCTTATGAGGTTACAACGCTTCGCTGCGATATTGAAACAGATGGTCGTCATGCAAAAGTGGCATTTGGTCGTGATTGGAAAAAAGATGCTGAACGGCGAGATTTTACGATAAATGCGCTTTATTGTGATGCTGCTGGCAACCTTTATGATGATGTGGGAGGTTTGAGTGATATTGCTAGCCGAACAGTTCGTTTTATTGGGGTTGCAGAAGATCGTATTGGCGAAGATTATTTGCGTATTTTACGGTTTTTTCGCTTTTTTGCGTGGTATGGAGCAGGGCGACCTGATGTGCAAGGATTGAAGGCATGTGTTCGTTTAAAACACGGTTTAAAAAAGCTTTCTTCTGAACGTATTTGGGCAGAAATGAAAAAGCTTCTTGCTGCGTTTGATCCAACGCGTGCTCTTTTATGGATGCGACAAAGCAGAATTTTGCCACTCATTTTTCCTGAAACAGAACGATGGGGTATTGATGCAATTCACGCATTGGTGAAGACAGAACAGGCTCTTGGTTGGAAAGTTGATCCATTGTTACGGCTAGAAAGCCTTCTTCCTCCTGATCCCATGCGTCTTCATGAAATGGCACAGCGCTTGCGTTTTTCTCTTAAGGAAACAACGCGATTAAAAGAATGGGCAGAGTTAGAAATAATAAACCAAAACTGTTCTGATCATTTTGTGCAAAAACTGATTTATTTTCATGGACGACAGCCAGTTTTAGATCAATTATCGTTGTCTGTCGCTGCATCACATCTTGATCATCTGGAAAAAAGTGATGCTTTGCAAAAAGCAGAGGGTTATGTCAAGCTTTATCAATTTGCCAAAAAATGGCAAATTCCAACTTTTCCTATTAATGGTAACGATTTAATAAAGAAAGGTTTTACGAAAGGTGTACTTTTAGGAAAAAAGCTTAAAGAGCTAGAAATGATATGGATTGAAAGCGGATTTTTAATGGATCGTCATGCACTATTAGAAAAAATTGATTTATAATATTTCTGTTTATAAACTCACTGTTGTTTATATTTTTTAAGTCAACATATTAATTTATAATAATCATTATTCATGTGAAATAAGAGTTCACAATATTGTAAGGTTATTTCAAACCTGTTCATATTACACCAATCAAAGTTATTGCCTTACACGCCACAAGTGAGGAAAAATGATTACAGAGAGGAAAAATGTCTCTTATGAATCATCTCAAAGATAAGGATTCTCGAAAATGAGAACGAATAAAGAGAATAGTGATAGCGGTTTGCACCTTGTATGACCATAAAGAGGGGGATGTTCACTGGATTTTTACTATGAGGAGTATTTAATCATTCATAGGTGGTGATATGAGGTGATATGAAATGGATGTGCTAGGCACTAAAAAATGTTTATTTTATCAGCACTTAATTGTTGGAAAATAATAGGCATTATACGCTCTAACTATTCTTTATATGTTGTATTATTGTTTTTCGTGATAATTTATGTTTTTATAGGTTACAGTTTCTTTCATGATAACCAATTTGGCGTAATGCTTCTCCTGTTGTTATGGCTACGCTCATGGCGAGATTTAGAGAGCGTGCCTGTGGTTGCATGGGAATTTTCAATGTGTAATCGGCCGCTTCATGAACATAATCGGGAACGCCAGCTGTTTCACGACCAAAAAGTAAAACATCATTTCTTTGATAGCATATCTGCGTATAGCATGTTTTTGCTTTTGTACTTAAAAGCAACAGGCGGCGTTTAAAGTGTTTCATGGAGCTTATAAAATGTTGCCAATCAATGTGTCGTTCTAAGGAAGCATATTCGAGATAATCCAATCCTGCGCGTTTGAGATTACGATCCGACAGATTAAAGCCTGCAGGTTCAATAATGTGCACATGTAAACCAAAGCAAGCGCTAAGACGTAAAATCGTTCCAGTATTACCAGCAATATCAGGTTGGAAAAGAGCTATATGAAGTGTCATGTTCTCTGTAATATGATTTTTCTTTCGACTTTGTAAAGAATCACCACAATTTATTCGAAAAATATGCTTTGAGAAATACATGTTTTTTACGGTTCATTTTTATTCCCTTTAAATTTCAGGGAAAAAGTTATGTATACAGGTCTGTTTGGGATCAGAGAGAAGCTCCCTATTAGGGGCTTCATTTTATTGAGCAATCCATGAAATGAATTGGCTCATTATGTTGAAAAGTGGGATATTTAATGAGGTTAGATCATCAATTTTAATTAAAATCAACAAAATATGCTTTTTATGCAAAAACAGAAGCGAAAAAAATACTCATGCAACCAGTTGGAATTGAGGGAGGGAGAGATGCTGTAAATGTGTTAAAGAAATAACCGATAAGCTCAACTTGTTTACTGAGATATGGTCATAACAAGACTATGTTTCTTTCTTTAGAAGTGTTTATTTACATGCTATCTCTGATTTTCACGGGCGGGGGAGTAATTTTGATTGATTAATATGAATAGGTTTGAAATGAAAAAACCTTACGGTGTTTAGGGATTTCATTCACTCTGTAAAACGATGAATTATCATTATAAAACAGTTTTTTGTATAAACCATACAAATGGCAGGAGTTTTTTACAGGGATGTTTTTATGGTTGAGGTAACGGAGTGATCAAGCATTGTACAATGGGAGAGGGTATGGTAAAAGGATGTTTTAGCAAAGTGTCTCTTTAAGTTAAGTCCATGGGTGAGCAAACGAGGCGGGATTTTCTGTTTTTGGTAACAGCTGTTGCAGGAGCAGTTGGAATGGGAGCGGTTGTGTGGCCTTTTATCCGTCAGTTGCGTCCAGATGAAGCTGTTTTGGCATCTTCCTCTGTTGAGGTTGATCTGTCTAGTATTGAAGAGGGGATGTCGGTAACGGTAAAGTGGCGAGGACAGCCTGTTGTTATTCGAAATCGTACGGCAAAAGAAATTGCTGATGCGCGCGCTACTGAATTGAGACTTCTAAAAGATCGTCAAGCGCGCAATCCTAATCTTGAAGGTGAAAAGGAAGCAACAGATTTTGCGCGTTCAGCAGGTAAAGGACGTGAAAATTGGCTTATTGTTATTAATCTTTGTACGCATCTAGGCTGTGTAACACTTGGGCAATCGGGTAAATTTGGAGGATGGTTGTGCCCCTGTCATGGGTCTGTTTATGATACTGCTGGAAGAGTGCGGTCAGGTCCAGCTAACTATAATTTGACTATTCCACCTTACCAATTTCTTTCTGATACTTTGCTCAAAATAGGATAAAGTCATGATAAGGTTTCCTCCTTATTGTCCTAAAAGTGCTCTTGTCCGTTGGTTTGATAAGCGTTTTCCTCTTCCTCGTTTTTTTTATAATGCATTTGTGATTTTTCCTGTTCCACGTAATCTTAATTACTTTTACACATTTGGCGGTATTTTAACCATTATGCTTTTATCACAGCTCTTGACTGGTATTGTCTTGGCTATGCATTATGTTCCGGATATTCATTTGGCTTTTGAAACTAGTGAACGATTTCGGCGTGAAGGGCAGTTTGGTTGGCTTTTTCGTCCATGGCATTGTGTAGGCTCTTCGTTTTTTTTAATTGCTGTTTATATCCATTTGGCACGTGGACTTTATTATGGTTCTTATAAAAATATGCGAGAAATGGTATGGGTTACAGGTATTTTTATTTATATCATCATGATGGCAATAGCATTTTTTGGTTCTGTGCTTGTTTGGGGGATGATGTCTATTTCAGCGGCTTCAGTGATTGCAGGGCTTTTAAAAACGATACCTTTGGTGGGGATATGGTTGCATGAGACACTTCTGGGTGGTTATGTCGTAGGACAACCAACGTTGAATCGTTTTTATGTTTTCCATTATGTTTTATCATTTATTTTGCTTCTTTTTGTGGGGCTGCATATTTGGGCAATTCATTGTGTTGGGCAAGGCAATCCAACAGGTCTTGCTATACAATCAGATAAGGAAACAGTTCCATTTTCGCCTTATGCGCTTATCAAAGATATTTTTGCTATTACTGTTTTTCTCATCTTCTTTGCCTGGTTTTTGTTTTATATGCCCGATTATATGGGGCAGGCTGAAAATTATAGTGTGGCAGATCCTTTAAAGGCACCTCTTCGTGTGGTTCCAGAATGGTATTTTTTGCCTTTTTATGCGATGCTTCGTGCTATAACTTTTGATATTGGTATTTTCTCTTCAAACTTTGTTGGTTTTGTTTTATTCGTCAGTTCGATTTGCATTTTAATTTTTGTGCCATGGTTAGACCGCTCTAAAATATGTTCAGCAAGATATCGACCTGTTTATAAAATTTTCTTTTGGGCGTTGGTTATTGATATCGTTTTTCTTGGTTGGTTGGGGTCAAGAGAAATAAGTGACAAAATTCTTTTATGGACACAATTGGCTACGGTTTATTATTTTATATTTTTTTTGGTTATTTTGCCGATTTTGCCAGCGTTTGAAAAAAATTGTTCTCTTCCTTCTTCAATTATGCAAGATTTAAAACAGAAAAAAAAGAGACTATGGTAAATGTTTTTGTCGGGCTGGTTGTTATTGTTGCTATGAGTTTTTCTGCTCAGAGTTTAGCGAGTGATGCCTCTGATCAGGAAGAGGGATTTATTTCTTTTCCTTTACAGGTTCCTAAAAAACAAGAATGGAGTTTTTCAGGTCCATTTGGGCTTTATAATAAGGCGCAATTGAGGCGCGGATTAAAGGTTTATAGACAAGTTTGTTCCAGCTGCCATGGGCTAAAATATGTGGCTTTTCACAATTTAAAAGATCTTGGGTATGATCAAGAACAGATCAAAGCTTTGGCGGAGCAATATGAAGTGCGCGATGGTCCTAATCGAGAAGGAAAATTTTTTAAACGTGCTGGGATTGCAACGGATTATTTTCCTTCTCCCTTTTCACATGAAGAAGAAGCAAGATTTATTTTGAATAGTGCTTATCCTCCAGATTTGACATTGATGGCACGTGCACGTGGGGTATCTTTGCCGTTTCCTGCTTTAATTACTGATGTATTGACTCATTATGATACAGCTGGTCCAGATTATATTACGGCTCTTTTAACAGGATATCAGAAGGCACCGAAGGAGATAAAAATTGCGAATGGTTATTGGTATAATCCTTATTTTATTGCCGGTAATTCTTTAACTATGGCTCCTCCTTTGAGTGATGGTATGGTTTCTTATGAAGATGGGACCCCAGAAATCATTGAACATTATGCGCGCGATGTTTCTGCTTTTTTGATGTGGGCTGCCGATCCTCATATGGAAATTCGTAAAAAAACCGGTTTTCGTGTTATTTTATTTTTAATCATTTTTGCAGGGTTTGTTTATATTTTAAAAAATCGTATTTGGTGTGGTTTAGAAGAAGAATTAGAGAAAGAAATAAAAGACGAAATAAAGAGAAAAAGGTAAAGCGACAAGGCTCAAAAGAGTATAGAGTATAAAGAGCATAAGGAACAAATCTTTTTATGATGCATTGAGGTTTTATAAAGTAAAAGCAAAGTAAAAATGGAGATGTTAAAATGAAAAAAATTGCATGTACTACTCTTATGTCAATTTTGATGGTTTCTAGTACTTATGCTCAGTCTTTTGAAGTGCCTTCAAAACCTGAAATGATCTCTTCGACGGGTATTGTACAGGTAGGGATAGATAAGTCTGTGCGTTATGTGACACCTTTAGCAACGGATTTTGTTGCTTCCAGTCTTATAGGCGCCAATGTATATAATATAGAAGATGAAAATATTGGTGAAGTAAAAGATATTATTTTACGTGAAAATAATATTGCAGGATTTGTTATTGCTGTTGGTGGTTTTCTTGGCATAGGCGAGAGTTATGTGGTCGTTTCTCCAGAAACAATCCAGATGACAAATGATTATGGTAAATGGAAACTCATTACAAATGTGACAAAAGATTCTTTAAAGAACGCTCCAACATTTAAATACGAAGGGCGTTGGACACGCTAATTTTATATTTCTATTCTTTAATGGATCAAGCTGTTGCTATCACAATCATATGCTAGCAACAGTTTTTTTGTTCTAAAAACTCTTGAGAATTTTTGCGACAAGATTCCAAGGAGCTATTACCAAAGTTTTCAAGATAAACTATTAAGACAGAGTGAAGATTTAAGTATTATGTTTAAATAACATGATATCGCCATCTTGCACAATGTATTCCTTTCCTTCATCGCGGGCTTTTCCTGCTTCCTTTGCACCGCTTTCTCCACCCAAAGCAATATAGTCATTATAGCTGATGGTTTGGGCACGAATGAAACCGCGCTCAAAATCTGAATGAATAACACCAGCTGCTTGGGGAGCTTTTGTACCACGCGTAATTGTCCATGCTCGTGTTTCCTTAGGCCCACAGGTGAAGTAAGTAATGAGATCAAGTAAATGGTAACCAGCGCGAATGAGGCGATTGAGACTCGGTTCAAAGAGTCCTAGAGCATTGAGATATTCTGATGCTTCAGCATCACTCAGTTGTGTAATTTCCGCTTCGATAGAAGCAGAGATGATAATGCTTTGCGCATTTTGCTCTGTTGCCATTTTTTCAACTGTTTGGGTAAAGCTATTTCCATGAGCGGTGTCATTTTCGCTTACATTACAAACATAAAGTACAGGCTTGGAGGTTAAAAGATTCAAACTCTTAAGAATGTGGTGTTCATCGGAAGAAATATCTTTGAGTAATAACCGGACAGGGTTTCCCTGTTGCAGTATGTTTAATGCTTTTTCCATAATAGGTAAAATTGTGAGAGCTTCTTTGTCTTTTCCGGTTGCTCGTTTACGGATTTGTATGATTCGTCTCTCAAGACTTTCAAGATCCGCAAGCATGAGTTCGGTTTCAACCGTTGTCGCATCACAAACAGGATCAATACGTCCCTCTACATGGGTAATATCTTCATTTTGAAAACAGCGTAAAACGTGGACAATGGCATCGACTTCGCGAATATTGGCTAAAAACTTGTTTCCTAAACCTTCACCTTTTGAAGCTCCTCGCACAAGCCCCGCAATATCGACGAAGTTAATGCGTGTAGGAATCATTTCTTTTGAACCAGCGATTGATGCAATTTTTTCCATTCGTAAATCTGGAACAGCAACTTCACCGGTATTGGGTTCAATGGTACAAAAAGGATAATTGGCAGCCTGTGCAGTGGCTGTTTTTGTTAATGCATTAAAAAGAGTTGATTTCCCGACATTAGGTAATCCGACAATACCGCATTTAAAGCCCATGAGAGTCTTTCTTTTCTATTGATTTTATGGTCAAGATAAAGCTTCCTTTTTATAGCATATTTTCAGAAGAGTTATAGTCCTTGTCTTGCGATAAGTGAGAAAAAAGTCTAAAGTAGTAGGTATCTACTTTTTTACCTTAGTTCTTCTTACCTTATTGTTCTCCTTAGTTACAAGGATAAGAAAACTTCGAATTAATGTTAATATTGTGCTAAGTTTTTCATGGTATGCAAATCTGCATAAATAATTAATCGGAGAAAATAGAAGAGTGTTATCTCGTTGTGCCTTTTTAATTGCAGCACTTTTGGCTTTGGCTGGATGTGCTACACGTCAGTCAGATATGTCATCGGTACCTTTTCAACAAGTTCGATACATTCCACCAGAAATACAGGCTTTGTATGGTCCTGTAACGAATGAGACCTATTCGTTACCTGCTGTTGATCTTGCGACAATTGATCCAAAATATTGGCGACAAGAGGTGATTTATTATACATCTTATGCGCCTGGAACATTGGTTATCGATACGCAAGAGTGTTTTCTTTACCTTATTGGTGAAAATGGAAAAGCTTTGCGTTATGGGATTGGTGTCGGTAAAGAAGGCCTAGCATTTGAAGGTGAGGGGGTTATACAGCGCAAGCGTCGGTGGCCAAATTGGGCTCCTACTGCAGCTATGATGGCTCGAGAACCAGAACGTTATGGTCATCTTGGGAAAGGAATGCCACCAGGGCCCGATAATCCATTAGGTGCGCGGGCACTTTATTTGTTCAAAAATGGGAAAGATACACTTTTCCGTATTCATGGCTCACATGAATCGTGGTCAATTGGGCGTGCTATTTCAAGTGGGTGTATCCGTTTGCTTAATCAAGATATTATCGATCTTTATGATCGTGTTCCCGTTGGTTCGCGTGTTGTGGTATTGCAAAACAATAGGAGTATTCCTACAGTTTATAATCAACAATCAAATGGTTACGATCCGCTACAGTCGACCATTCAGCCAAATGATTTTTTTTAATTTAGGGGAGAAGATTGGAGAGAGCCGTTTGAGTATTTTGGTTTGCTGTTCAATCTTCTCTTTCTCTCAAAAGAGAATAAAAGAGAATATAAGCCTTTCTTTTTCAAAGGTGTATACAAGCTTGTATTCTGTTCTATTTTCTAGCTTCTCACGTTGCCAACAGATTTTGCCTTAAGTTTATAAGAGGATTTTTTTAAGAGTTCTTATTCATATTCTTCACGCGACTGGGACACGCAAGCCAATGGTTCTGATTGTTTTTTATCGTTTGTGAAACTTCATTCATAAAGAGGGATTTATCATCTTTTATAAGGAGAGCGATATTTTTTGCGATTGTCTCTAAGAGAGGGGATAACCATTCTTGATCAGATTTGGTAAAATTTCCCAGGACATGCTGATGAACAAGTTCTTTGCTTCCAGGATGACCAATTCCTATGCGTATACGACAATAGTCAGTACCACAATGGGTATCAATAGACTTAATGCCATTATGCCCATTATTTCCTCCACCAATTTTTATACGAACTTTCCCCGGTGACAGGTCTAGCTCATCATAAATGATGATCAAATTCTTTAAATCTAATTTATAAAATCGCAAAGCTTCACCGATAGCTTGACCAGAAAGATTCATGAAAGTTTGTGGTTTTATAAGAAAAATTTTCTCATTATTTATGAAACCATTGGAGATTTCTGCTTGAAACTTCTTTGACCATGTAGAAAAAGAGAAGGACTGATAAATGGCATCAACAGCCATAAAACCGATATTATGGCGGTTATTTTGATATTGTAAACCAGGATTGCCAAGACCAGCAATAAGCCACATGTGTATCTTCAGTCAAAGTATGAGTAAGGGTAATGTCTCATAAATTAAGGCGGAAAAAATTCCCGCCTTTTGAGTTTTATGAAGTTTCCGTGTCTTCTTCATCATTTTCTTGTTCAGAAGTTTCATCGCTGACATCCATGCCAGCAGGAGCTGCAATGGTTGCAATGGTAAAGTCTCGATCTTGGATGATGGGAGTCACATCTTTTGGCAGTTGCACTGCTGAAATGTGAATAGAATCACCAATAGAGTAGCTGGAGAGATCAATTTCAATAGCTTCAGGAATAGCACTTGCTGGAGCTGTACATTCAATTTCGTGCCGAACAATATTGAGGACACCACCCTTTTTAAGTCCAGGTGCCGTATCTTCATTGAGGAAGTGGACAGGAATATTCACTTCTACAACGGATTTTTCTGAGATGCGCAAAAAGTCTACATGGAGGGGAAAGTCACGCACGGGATCTAATTGATAATCTTTTGGCAAAACCATAATTTTTTGCTTGTCAAGAATAATCGTTGCAATGGTGGTACGAAAGCCACCGGCATGAATTTTGTAGAAAATTTCTTTATAGGGAACTGTTATTGCCAAGGGTGGTTGTTTTTCACCATAAATGACAGCAGGAATAAGACCGTTGCGGCGAAGTTCACGGGAGGACCCCTTACCAACCCGCTCGCGTTTTTCGGCCTTAAGAGTGTAGCTTTTGCTCATAATTTAAGTCCTTTTTACATGATTGGAGATCCTTCAAAAACAGTAATAGTTTTTGCATGGATATGAAGATATGCGCTAACCAACAGCGATCACTCCATTCTGCGTTGCCTCCAAGGGTGTCTACGCAGAAGTTTGTTCTATAGTTCAAACTATTCATAGATGCAAGAGTTGTGGGAAAAATCGATGATTTCTACCGTTAAAAAGGAGGAAATGTTACAAATTACGGTGTGGATGGAGAATCAACCAATATGTGCTGGCGCTGATATGTTCAAAATCAAACACTGGAGATGTTATGAAGGTTGAGATTGCCTTGGGTGAGATGTCAGAGAGTCGTGCTTTGCATAAATCGATGCCAGCACTTCTTGACTTGGAAGAATTATTGGCGACACGTCTTCTTGTACAAGGTAATTCCGGTTCAGGAAAATCACATCTTTTACGCCGTCTTTTGGAGCAAAGTGCTAAGTGGGTGCAGCATTGTGTAATTGATCCAGAAGGCGATTTTGTAACTTTGGCAGATAAATTTGGTCATGTTATTGTAGAGGCTCAACGTAGTGAATTAGAATTGACTCGTATTGCCCATCGCATTCGACAACATCGAGTTTCAGTGGTATTTAATCTTGAAGGCTTGGATACTGAACAACAGATGCGTGCTGTAGGGGCTTTCCTTGGGGCACTGTTTGATGTAGAACGTGATTATTGGTATCCTATGGTTGTCGTTGTCGATGAAGCACAATTGTTTGCTCCAACTGCAGCAGGAGAAGTTTCTGATGAAGCGCGTAAAATTTCTTTGAGCGCTATGACCAATCTTATGTGTCGAGGACGTAAACGTGGTCTTGCTGGTGTTATTGCGACACAACGTTTGGCTAAGCTTGCCAAAAATGTTGCTGCGGAAGCTTCAAACTTTTTAATAGGGCGGACTTTTTTAGATATTGATATGGTGCGCGCTGCTGATCTCTTGGGAATGGAGCGTCGCCAAGCGGAAATGTTTAGAGATCTTGAACGGGGAAATTTTATAGCTTTAGGACCTGCTTTATCACGACGTCCCTTACCAATCATTATCGGTTCTGTTGAAACTTTGGCACGCTCTTCTAGTCCTAAATTAATGCCACTTCCAACAGAGCGGGATGATGTGCAAGAGCTCGTTTTTACTGCTTCACCAGAGGAAATTTTAACGCCATTTAAACAAACACGAGAGCCGATGAGGGAAAAGTCAATGCACGAGATGTTAGAGGAGGTAGTGCATAAAAAACAAGAGTTGTTGGAAGAAAACCCGAGTTTATTTCCTGAACTTTCTGATGTTGAGCGTGACGGCCAAGCAGAACATATTATTCGGGAGATTCTTGAGGATTCTGAGGCTTTTTATCGTTCGACAGCGGTGCTTTATCAAGATTTTTCAGTTCGTTGCCGTATCCATGGTATGTCAAAGGTTCCTTTTAATCTTTCACAATTTCGGCGTAAATTGGCTATTGCTCAGGCTTTTGTTGATGAACAAACGGCTGTCAGTGAACATTGGAAACATATTTTGCAGATATCAGAAAGTTTGGAAGAAGATGTTCAAGGAGTCTTCTTGAACGTGGCACAGGCCGCATTAGGGGGAAAATCATGTCCATCTGATGCATTTTTAGCACGTCTTTATGGGACTCATTCTTTAAGCCGTGTACGCCGACTTTTAACCTACTTTGAAGAGCGTGGACTTATTGTTATTCACACGCATTTTAGTGGTCGACGTATTGTTGCATTTCCTGATCTTGGTGTTGAAACAGCACCAGGAGACCCCAAGGAACCACTTTAACCAAATAAGCTGGAAACCGATTGTTCTGCTGCTGTCCTTGCTATTGCTTCTCCCATAAGGTCGGCAATGGGCAAAACACGAATATTATGGGTTTTCTCAATAGCTTGTGTTGGCATAATTGAATCTGTAATAACCAATTCTTTCATCTCTGAATTGGCAATTCGCTCGATTGCATTACCAGAAAGAACACCGTGCGTGATATAAGCCGTGACACTATTGGCACCATGTTTAAGCAGAGCACTTGCTGCATTGCATAAAGTTCCACCTGAATCAACAATATCATCAAGCAAAAGGCAATCTTTTCCCGATACATCTCCAATGATATTCATAACTTCTGATTCACCGGGGCTTTCGCGACGTTTATCCACAATAGCGAGCAAACTGTTCAAGCGCTTGGCGAGTGCGCGCGCACGCACCACACCACCCACATCAGGTGAAACAACGATAACATTTTCAAGAGAATAATGCACTTTGACATCGCGAGAAATGACAGGAACAGCATAGAGATTATCCGTAGGGATATCAAAAAAACCTTGAATTTGTCCTGCATGAAGGTCCAATGTTAAAACACGATGGGCCCCTGCTTCCGTAATTAGGTTGGCAACAAGTTTTGCAGAAATAGGAGTCCGTGGTCCTGGTTTTCTATCTTGGCGGGCATAGCCAAAATAGGGGATAACAGCTGTAATACGACGCGCAGAAGAACGACGAAGGGCATCAATCATGATGAGTAATTCCATCAAATGATCATTTGCGGGATAGGATGTAGATTGCAAAACAAAAACATCTTGTCCACGTACATTTTCATGCAGTTCTACGAAAATTTCTTGATCAGCAAAGCGCTTTACAGTTGCTTTGCCTAAGGGGATGTTCAAATAATTTGCAACATCTTCAGCTAGGCGTGGATTAGAATTTCCGCAGAAAAGTTTCATAGTAGAACCTCTGAATCATCATGGTGGGAATGCGACACGGTTTTTAATTTCTTTTTATTAAATTGCAAGAGAACAATTACAAAAGCCTTACAATTTTATTGATTATTATTAAAGAGCTATGCAGTATGTTTTCTCTTTTTCCAAAAGTTTGTTACTTTTAGAGCAAAGTTTTTTCTCCATGCGGCAAAGAAATACATATTGATTAAGCTTTTTAGTTATTACTTTATAAAAATACTTTCAATATGGGGAATGTTTCATATTTAAGATGAATGAAGGGGAGTAATAAAAAGAAGTATCATCTTGCCTTCAATCATTATAACCAAACATTGAAAATGATCATAGCGAAGGCTATCATATTTTATGGGCTGGTAGATAATTTCGTGAAAAAAGCAAAGTACAATGGGATTTATTTTTCCATTTGGGTAAAAAGTTTAGTTTTGCAGTTTTGGTATTGTTCTCAAGCATAAAAGGGGCTCATCTTTTGTTTTTCAGCATAATAGCAGAAATTTGCCGTCCGTAATCGGGTTCGTTGCGGTGTATTGCACGGCGATAGGAGAAAAAACGCTGTTCATCTTGATAGGTACAAAGCTCTACACAAGAAGCATTAACACCTGCTTCTTTGAGTTGATTTATAATAAATGCCCATAGATTAAAATAAAAGCGATTTATTTTGTTTGTTTTAAAAAAATATTTTTGGTATTTGCTGTGGTAATCAATAAATTGGTCGTAAAATTCATTTGTTACTTCATAGTGATAAGGGCCAATACAAGGTCCCAGGACTGCTGTTATTGATTGTCTTTTGGCTCCTTGTTTTTCCATAACAGCAATTGTTTTCTCGATAATTCCATTTAAGCTTCCACGCCAGCCAGCATGAGTTGCAGCGATGACTCTAGCTTGTGGATCAGCAAACAGAATGGGTCCGCAATCTGCTGTAAGAACCCCAATAACGAGTTCTGGGGTGGTTGTAACCAGAGCATCAGCTTGAGGAGGTGCACCGATAGTTGCTTGATGAGCTACGACAACGTTACAGGAATGTATTTGATTAACTGTGACTAAATTTTGTGCTTCAATAGAAAAATAATTGGCAATCAAAAGACGATTCTGTACAATATATTCAAGTTGATCATTTGAACCTTTCCCAACATTAAGACTATGATAAAGATTTTTTGAAACACCATCTTGACGTGTAAAAAATCCATGTTTTATTCCATGGGTGTGTAAAGTAGAAAGATTTTTTGCAAGAATGGGATGAGGGATAGATTTCATAAAAGTTCCTTATGGAGATTATTTAAAGTGAGGATGGAGATGTTCATATTTGTCAATGAATATTTCAGATAATGATGTGTTTATTGACAAAAGCGCCGATCACTAAAATTGGGGAGGTATGGAGATATTTTTATCACTGAAATGTAAAACTTTAAATAATTTTCCCATCTGATCTGGACCAGCGAGCCGTTCGATGTCTTGGCGGATTTTGTCTTGCAAAGGAGCACTTTTGCCAACTCCAAGCTGGTTTGCGCGCTCCAGTAGCCCCATTTTAAAAAGAAATTCTCCTTGCTCTAAGATTTCAGCAAAACAGCCCTGTTCAAGAGCTATGTTTTTTAAAAAAGAAAAATCAACATGGGATGTTAAATCATGTTCACCAGGGGCATCAAAAACATCACGAAATCTATGTTTTGAGAGTGCTTGCAAGGTATCGCCAAAGGCAAGTTTACAAGCACCATAGTCGATAAGTAAAGCAGAACCCGTCACTTGCACTAAATGGTGGCTGATTTGTTGCATGAATTGATGCCGTAAGGGGGCATGTTCAAAAATTGTTCCGTCAGGCACTTTAGAACAATAGGTTTGTAGACAAGAAGAGGGAAGTTTATGCGGGGCAGCAATAAAGATGAAATCTCCATTTTGATTGACTGTAATGCGGCGCTCTTTCCATTCTCCATTGATTTTAATATATTGGTTGATAGGGAGTGTATCGAGAAATTCATTAGCAATGAGGAAGAGAGGTTTTGAAGGAATTTGATTAAAATTTTCAATGCTATGGATTTGTTTTTGATAAGAGCAAAGGCGCTTTTTTTGTTCTTTTGCAAGTTTTTTGCTTATTTCGATCAGAAAAATTTCAGCAGCATTAAATGCTCTTGTAGAAAGCTTTTGGATAGTTCGCAAAATGTCATCCATCAAAGTTCCACGTCCTGGACCTATCTCAGCGAGGATAAAAGGATGAGGATAACCTTGAGCTTTCCAGCTTGCAAGAGTCCAAATGCCAATCATTTCTCCAAATAATTGGCTTATTTCAGGTGCTGTAATGAAATCACCAGCACGTCCGAAAGGTGTTTGTGTTTGATAATAACCAAATTGAGGATCTGTAAGTGCCAACGTCATATATTGGCTAACAGTGATTGGTCCATTAAGGACAATAATTTCTTTAATTTTTTCTTTGAGATTGGCCATTTTCTGTCGGTTTATATTTAAAGGCGTGGAGAAGAAGATAAAACCCTACAAGAAGCATGGGAAGAGATAAAGCCATGCCATAGGTAAAACCAGTAGAATGGAAAAGAGTCGAAAACCATTCTGGATCTTCTTGAGGCGCACGGTAAATTTCAGAAATGCTGCGTGTTACTGCGTAGCCTATAATAAATGTTCCTGATACAGTACCGGGACGTTTTAATGCTTTGAACCCAAAAATAAGAAGACACAGGATGATGAAGAGAAGAAATCCTTCCATAAATGCTTCGTAAAGCTGGCTTGGATGGCGCGGTAAATAGTAAGGATCGAGAGGAAAACAAACAGCCCAAGGACGTGTAGTAATATTACCCCATAATTCTTGGTTAATGAAGTTGCAGATTCGTACAATGCCGATACCAATAGGAGCACCTGCAGCAATGATATCAAACATGGCTCGTATGTTAATACGATTTTTACGGGCAAACCAGATCATAGCAATGATAATACCAATAAGACCGCCATGAAAGGACATTCCCCCATCCCATACGGCAATAATAGCACTTGGATGATTAAAATAGTAAATGGGATCCCATACAAGAACTTGTCCTAAACGCCCTCCGACAACAACACTTATGGCAGACCAGACAACAAAATCTCCGATCTTTTCTTTATCCATAGGAGGATAGTTTCTATACCATAGAGATGTTTCTTTTAATAATTTTTGCGCATACCACCAAGCAAAAAGAATACCCAGCACGTAACCAAGTCCATACCAATGAAGTGTTATGGGACCTAGCTGGATAATAACAGGATCAAGAAAAGACGGAAAAGCAATGGCTGGACAAGACAAATTGTTCATGAGTTAAGCATCTTACATTATACGAGATGAATATGAAGTGACTCTGATGATCAGAAATGACAGATGAATACACAATGGTCAAGTCAGTAGGGAGGCTAGTCAGAAAGGGGGGTAGATTTCCACTGATTTATCGCGGTAAAAAATATGGTGATAAAAGGAATATTAAAAAATCTTAAACAAAATCATTATGAAAAATCTGCACAGTATGTAAAATATAGAGTAAAAGGAACAAATTACAGTATCTAAATGTTATGAGAATACGCTATTATGAGAATACGCTATAATGCGTGCGTCAATAATTAAAATTTAAGGAAAAAGGTTATGCGTAATGGATCAAATCGTATTCTTGATGAATTAGCAAAATTAGCAACGGATGCTGCTGACGTTGCGCAAGGCATACGACGTGAAGCTGGAACAGCTTTTCGTGTGCAGGCTGAAAAGATAGCAAACAAACTTGATCTTGTTTCTCGCGAAGAGTTTGAGACTTTTAAGGAGATGGTGCTGAAAATCCATGCTGATAACGCTGATTTGAAAAGACGCCTTGATGATTTAAAAAAAGATGATTAAAAAAACGCAGACACAAAAAAGTAAAATAGTTTAAAAAAAAGAATCTTCAAAAAAATATCCCCAATTTTTCAATATGATGCGTGAAACTAAAAAATGCTTAATCTTGAGTCTGTTAGAGCGGAGCATTTGTTTATTTTTGATTTTTTTTGGGGGTAAAATACATTTTTTTGAATCAGGGGGGCTGGCGCTATGAAATTGTATCAATACACTGAAAAGACTTGATGATTCGTTTTATGACTATCAGGTTGCCCTAAACAGCGCGATTGTGTTCTGGGTGTTTGTGTACTGTCGATGTTTTTATGTGTATTTGTTTGGTGTAAAGGTTCTGATTGTAGCAAAATGTTGTTACAGTTTAGACGGTTTATATTCTGTTGACAATGTTTTAAGATGATTGAGGATTGTGATGAGGCTTGCATTTTGCGCCACAGAAAGAAAAGAGCACCCTGTCGACTTTATCGAACAGATTGCCTGTGAATATGATTGGTCGTTTGAGCGGTATGCAGAAGATGAAATTAGCGTTTGTGTGGAAGGAAAACGCGCAAACTATCGTCTTGCTTTTTCATGGATGGAAGAGCATGAAGCACTTCATTTAGCTTGTTCGTTTGATCTTTCTATTAAAAATGCTCGAACAGCTGAAATACAGCGCTTATTGCTAGCAATTAATGAAAAGTTGTTGTTGGGACATTTTGATTACTGGCAAAGAAATAATTCAGTTATTTATCGACAAGGTCTTCTTTTGGCTGGTGGGATGCATCCATCTCATATACAGGTTGAAACATTGTTGATACATGCACTTAAAGCCTGTGAAAGCCATTATGTTGCATTTCAGATGGTTGCTTTGTCGGGAGAAAGTGCTTACAAGGCACTACAGTACACTTTGTTTGAAACTGTAGGGAATGCCTAAAATATACAGTCTGTTATTTTTACAGACGGTTTGCTGAAATATTGCTCATAGGGGGACATCAAGAATAGCGCGCACTCCCCCGAGTGGGCTCTCATCTAATTGTATATTACCACCATGGCTACGTGCTATGTCTTGAGCAATAGAAAGACCAAGTCCTGTTCCACTTGCATCTTGATTTCGCGCTTTATCAAGTCGAAAGAATGGCTTAAAAACTTCTGTGCGCATATCTTCATGAATTCCAGGTCCATTATCATCGATTATCAATATAAAAGATTCTTGTTGAGAGTTAGCGGTTAGTTTAACAGTCGTGCCGTAACAAAATGCATTTGATACAAGATTGCTGACCAAGCGTGTAAAAGCACGGGGACGTACTTGTATTTCTGTAGGACCTTCAATAGTGTAAGAAAATTGACGTTTGTGAAGACGAGCATCGGTGGAGAATTTTTGCATAAGAGCATTTAAATCAAAAGTCTTGACACTTTCACTTCCTTCACCACGAGCAAAAGCAAGATAATCTTCTAACATATTTTGCATGTCACTTACATCTTGCTCAAGCGGTTTAATATCAAAGTCAGTATTTACTAATGCCAGCTGAAGTTTAAAGCGTGTAAGAATGGTTCTTAAATCATGACTTACTCCTGAGAGCATCATGGTACGTTGTTCAATTTGGCGTTCAATACGTTCACGCATGCGTAAAAAAGCGATGCCTGCACGACGGACTTCATCAGCTCCTTGTGGTTGAAATCCTTTTGGTAAAGGACGACCGCGTCCAAAGCTTTCTGCTGCTTCAGCCAATTGTTGAATCGGTTTGATTTGATTGCGTAAAAAGTAAATTGCTATCAGCAATAAAACAAGAGCTGTTCCTACCATCCAGCTTAAAAAAATAGCAGTATTGGAAGCATAGGCTTGGCTGCGTGGAGCAAAGACGCGTAAAATGTTGTGACCAAGGTGGATACGGATTTCAACAAGATCAGAATCTCCTACGGTATCGATCCAGAAGGGACGGTTAATTTGGCGGGTGATTTCTTCACTTAAAAAATAGTCAAGAATTGCAAAAAATGGCTTAGGTCCTGGAGGGGGTAAGGAGGTAGGAGATAGAATAGAAATATTTAATCCCATACGTTGTTGTGCAATACGCTTGATATCTTCATAGTTATCTTGTTGGGGATATGTTTCAAGAATATCAATAATGGCTGAAATATCATGCACGACAGCCGTTGAAAGACGCTCGGTTACCATTTGCCAATGTCGTTCCATAAAGACATAAGCAATGACCGTTTGCAGAAGCACCATGGGAGCGATGATAATGATCAAAGAGCGAGCATAAAGCCGTTTAGGCATTTTTTTCGTTAACCATCGAAGAAAAAATCTTAAAGGTTTGATCATTCTTGTGCCTATTCAATAGAGAGTTTATACCCTATTCCTCGCACGGTTTGGAGCCATATAGGCAGTGCTGGGTTTTTTTCGATTTTACGACGAAGGCGGTTGATCTGCACATCAATGGCACGTTCACTTATATTGCTGTCATCGGTTGCGAATTTATGGCGCGGAATTGTATCGCCTGCATTTTCGGCAAACATGACCATCATTTCTTGTTCTTTATCTGTTAATTTAATAATTTCTCCTCCTTTTTTGAGTTCGCGTCGTGAAATTGAAAATATATAAGGACCAAAAACTATTTGCTCAATTTTAGGTTGGTGAGGGGGAAAACCACGTCGTAAAATGGCGTTGATGCGAAGGAGAAGTTCACGAGGGTCAAACGGCTTAGCCAGATAATCATCTGCCCCTGCTTCTAATCCACGGATACGATTGTCTATTTCTGATAAAGCTGTTAACATAAAGATAGGGACATCTTTTGTTTGGCGGAGTGAATGAGTGAGATCAATACCGTTTTCGCCAGGCATCATGACATCAACAATAAGAAGATCAAAATCTAAACTTGCTAACAGTCGTCTTGCTTCATTCGCATTAGCTGAAACTGAAACACGAAATCCATTTTTAATGAGAAACTGAAATAAAAGATTGCGAATACGTGTATCGTCATCAATCACAAGAAGGTGAGGGGCATCGTCACACAAAACTTGAACGTGATTGCTCATTCTTAAAAAACCTTGATAAAAATTTAGTTTACACAAAATGCAAGTTTACATAAGTTGTATAAAGCTGTCGAGCAGCACCTTTACCTTAAAGGAAAGAAAGTTTTATTTATAAATTTAAAAAAGTTATTTTTGAAAAGGATATTATGGGTAGTCTTAATATACATATTATTCCAGTTACGACATTCCAACAAAATTGCACTTTGCTTTTTGATAGTGAAAGTAAAACGGGGGTCCTCGTTGATCCTGGTGGTGATTGGCCACGAATTCAAGACGTAATCGAAAAGAATGGTGTTATCGTTGAGGCTATTTGGATAACACATGGTCATTTTGATCATGTAGGAGCAGCAATGCAAGTGAAAGAAGCGCTTAATGTAAAAATTATCGGTTCACATCGCGATGATAAGCCTGTGATGGATGCCGTGAGCGAAAGCGCAAAAAATTATGGCATCACTGATGCTTGCATCTGTATTCCTGACCAATGGTTAGAAGATGGTGAGTGCGTTCATTTTGCTGGACATGTGTTTAAGGTTTTTCACACCCCAGGACATTCCCCTGGTCATGTTATTTATTTCAATGAAAAAGAGCGCTTAGCCCTCTTGGGTGATGTTCTCTTTCGTGGTTCTATTGGACGTACGGACTTCCCCTTCTGTTCTTATGAAAAATTGATGCAATCTCTTCGAGAAAAAGTTTTACCCTTAGGCGATGATGTTTGTTTTATCTGTGGGCATGGTCCCAAAAGTAGCATAGGCTATGAGCGCCAAAATAATCCTTTTCTTCAAGATTTTAATATATGAGCAAATAAAAAAAACGCTTTGAAGCGTTTTTTTTGCCATTTAAGACTTTTTAGTAGGGCAGAACAGAAGTTAATTTATTGGGGCATAACAAACGTGTTCCAAACCATTACGGTCTCGGAAAGTTCCTGTTTTAGGGTTGAAAGAACGGTATTTTTTCTTGCAATAGTTAAGCCAATCAGATTCTAATGATTGTTGTACTGGCTCATATTCCACCGTTTGCGGAGCTTCATAAATTATCTGTTCCTGTGGAACCTGTTGATATACAATTTGATGCTGTGGTGCGGTTTGATAAACCACTTGTGGCTGTTCTGATTTTTTAAAAATTTTGCCGAGAAGTGCACCTGCTGCAAGAGCAAGAATGCCCATTGCTAAAGCTTCTCCTGAGTTATTTATATTAATACTACTGTGTTTTGTCTTTTTGCGCTCGACATAATGATATGTCTTGTGTTCAACATGATGGTGTTGTTGTGCTCCCCATTTATGGCTAACATAATGACGCGTGTGGGGATTATCAAAAGAGTGATGTTCACTATGAGAAAAATGGGAGCTAAAATTGTGAGACGGTAAACCAGCCTCCCTTCTCATGTCATAGTTATGATACCATGCCATATCTGCAAGCGTTGGATTTAATGGCATCAAAACGGTTGCAGTAGACATTGCTGATAATACCGCTAATCTGATCACTTTTTTCATAATGATGCTCCTTGTGTAAATTCGTATTTTTCACATCCTACACGTTTCAAACTGAATAGAGCCTGAACAATTTTGGACTTTATTGTGACAAAAAAATAAAAATTCATTTAGTTAAAACATTGCCGGTACAGTAAAATAAAATCATGACAGAATTTTGATTTCAATTAATGTACTCTTCTTAAGGTTAATTAAGCAGCTTGTATTTAGAGCACCAGATTTTTTACTATTGGTTATAAATTATTTATTGATGAGTACTTTTTTATTGCTTGATACAATATGAATTGAACAATAGGTGTATGAACAAAAGTTATCGTTTTTTATTATAGGCTTATGGTGCTAAGATAGAACCTTATTTGTGTGATTGAATACAGTCCTGTTTGACTACTCTCTTGTGAGGCTAAATATTGAGTTCGATATCATATTATAACTGTATAAATATAATATATTGCGGGAACTTTTTTGATATATGGGAAACATTCTTGTTGGGATATGGCTGTTAGTTTGACAGTATTGGCATGACAAAATGCATTTGACACAATATTGCTGATGAGACGCGTGAAGGCACGTGGACGTGCTTGTATTTGTGTAGGGCTTTCAATGGTGTAGGAAAATTGGCGTTTGTGAAGATGTGCATCGGTAGAGAATTTTTGCATAAGAGCATTTAAATCAAAAGTTTTAACACACTCACT
Source organism: Bartonella sp. AP30XZML (assembly GCF_042195945.1). Classification (NCBI taxonomy): domain Bacteria; kingdom Pseudomonadati; phylum Pseudomonadota; class Alphaproteobacteria; order Hyphomicrobiales; family Bartonellaceae; genus Bartonella; species Bartonella sp. AP30XZML. The sequence continues at coordinate 60,519 of NZ_JBHIPJ010000109.1, forward strand.
TTCTTCACTACGGGCAAAAGCAAGGTAATCTTCTAACATATTTTACATGTCGCTCACATCTTGTTCAAGCTGCTTAATATCAAAGTCAGTATTTGCTAATGTTTGCTGAAGTTTAAAACGGGTGAGAATGGTTCTTAAATCATGGCTTACACCCGAAAGCATCGTGGTGCGTTGTTCGATATAGTTAGAAGATGGTGAGTGTGTGTATTTTGCTGGACATGAGTTTAGGGTTTTACATACACTGGGGCATTCCCTTGGTCATGTTATTTATTTCAATGAAAAAGAGCACTTAGCCCTTTTGGGTGATGTTCTCTTTCGTGGTTCTATTGGACGTACGGACTTCCCCTTCTGTTCTTATGAAAAATTGATGCAATCCCTTCGAGAAAAAGTTTTACCCTTAGGCGATGATGTTTGTTTTATCTGTGGGCATGATCCCAAAAGTAGCATAGGCTATGAGCGCCAAAATAACCCTTTTCTTCAAGATTTTAATATATGAGCAAATAAAAAACGCTTTGAAGCGTTTTTTTTTGCCATTTAAAACTTTTTTAGTAGGACGGAACAGAAGTTAATTTATTGGGGCATAACAAATGTGTTCCAAACCATTACGGTCTCGAAAGGTCCCTGTTTTAGGGTTAAAGGAACGGTATTTTTTCTTGCAATAGTTAAGCCAATCAGATTCTAATGATTGCTGGAGTGGCTCATATGCCACTGTTTGCTGCACTTGATAAACTCTTTGATTTTGCGGAACTTTTTGATAAATTACCTGATTTTGTGGTACTATTTGATAAACCACTTGTGGCTGTTCTGGTTTTTTTAAAATTGTACCAAGAATCGTACCTGTTGCAAGACCAAGAATACCCACCGCTAAAGCATCTCCTGAGTTATCTATATGAATATTACTGTGTTTTGTCTTTTTGCGCTCGACGTAATGATATGTTTTGTTTTCAACATGATGATAATGGTGGTGGTGATGATGATGATGTTGTTGTTGTTGTTCCGTCTTACTCTGTTTGGCTACAGACCTTTCATGTTTGGCTTTAAATCTTCTCTTGTCGTCATCAGAACTCTTGTGGAAATCATCAACAAACTTTTGGAAATCATCAGATAAAAAGCTACGTTTTTTATCAGAACAATGGGAGCGAGAAAAACCGCAAGGCAGAATATCAGCTTTCTTCCTCATTTCCCTTATCGCATCATCTGTTTCTTTACGCATCTTCCTCATCATATCATCTATTTCTCTCGAGATAGAGTCACTACGATTCCATGCCATATCCGCAAGCGTTGCATTTAGCGGCATCAAAACGGTCACAGTTGACATTGCTGATAATACCGCTAACCTGATCACTTTTTTCATAATGATGCTCCTTGTGTAAATTCGTATTTTTCACATCCTACACGTTTCAAACTGAATAGAGCCTGAACAATTTTGGGCTTTATTGTGACAAAAAAATAAAAATTTATTTAGTTAAATCTATCGCGGAGACAGTAAAATGAAATCATAACAGAATTTTGATTTCAATTAATGTACTCTGCTTGAGGTTAATTAATAAGTTTGTATTGAGAGTCCACGATTTTTTACTATGGAATATAAACTCTTTATTTAGGGATAATTTTTTATTGTTTGGTACAATATGAATTGAACAATAGGGATATGAATAAAAGTTATCATTTTTTATCATAGGCTTATGGTGCTATGATAAAGTCTTATTTTACTTTATTTGTGTTATAGGACAGTGTCCTATTTGAATATTTTCTTGTAAGGATAAATAATATTGAGTTAGATATCAGAGTATAACTGTATAAAGATAATATATTTTAGAAATTTTTTATAAAATGTTTCCACTCATGTTGTTTTAGACAAATTGAAGCACCCTTGATGTTGGAGGTTGTCTATTTTTCGGATAACGCTGTTTGCTTTTGAGCTTTCGTCTTTTTTTAGAAGAGCTGAAGATTATTTTATGCGGTTTGAAATTTTTTGCTCCTTCATTGATTGCGTTTTTTTCGTTTTATTGTTGCTTGATTAGGGGTGTTTTTACGAGATTTTCCTTTTTGATTTTCCAAAATACCAGTGTCCATGGTTGGTCCCATGTGTGCAAGGTCTGGTTTGGAGAAAAGACTTGGTTGTAATACGCGCTCATGGGTGGATTGTTCGCTATGATGTGTTAAGGGATTTTCCGCGAGTTCTAGTTCTATCTTTTGTAATTGTTTGATTTCATCGCGAAGGCGTGCTGCTTCTTCAAAATTAAGATCAGCAGCTGCTTCATGCATTAATTTTTCGAGGTGTTTAATATGAGATGCTAAATTGTTGCCAACCATATTTTTTTTCTCGATGACATCAGGGATATTTGTACGAATATGGTTGTTTTCATAGCCTGAATTGAGAATATCTCCGATATTTTTTTTGATACTTTTCGGTGTGACATGGTGTTCTTCATTATAGGCTATTTGTTTTTGTCGACGTCTTTGTGTCTCCTGTAAGGCTCGTTTTATGGAACCAGTGATCGTATCTGCATAGAGGATAACACGGCCATCTACGTTACGTGCAGCACGTCCGATTGTTTGTATGAGGGAAGTTTCAGAGCGCAAAAAGCCCTCTTTATCGGCATCTAGAATGGCAACAAAACCACATTCTGGAATATCTAAGCCTTCTCGGAGCAAGTTGATACCGATGAGGACATCAAAGGTGCCAAGCCGAAGATCGCGTAGAATCTCAATGCGTTCTAATGTATCAATGTCAGAATGCATATAGCGTACACGAATACCTTGTTCGTGGAGATATTCCGTTAAATCTTCGGCCATACGCTTTGTGAGAACTGTCACCAATGTACGGTAGCCTTTTTGAATTGTTTTACGAATTTCATTCACAACATCATCGACTTGATTTTTGGCTGGACGAACCTCTGTTGGTGGGTCAACAAGCCCTGTGGGGCGAATAACTTGTTCTGCAAAAGTACCGTGAGATTGTTCTATTTCCCACCGTCCAGGTGTTGCGGAGACAGCAATCGTTTGTGGGCGCATAGCATCCCATTCTTCAAAGCGTAAAGGACGGTTATCCATACAAGAAGGGAGGCGAAAACCATATTCTGCTAAGGTTGCTTTTCTACGAAAGTCACCTCGGTACATGCCACCAATTTGGGGAATGGTTACGTGGCTTTCATCGATAAAAACAAGAGCATTATTTGGAATGTATTCGAACAAGGTTGGTGGTGGTTCTCCGGGTTTTCGTCCCGTTAAAAAGCGTGAATAATTCTCGATTCCAGAGCATGAGCCGGTAGTTTCCAACATTTCTAAATCAAAAATTGTACGTTGTTCTAAACGTTGTGCTTCTAAAAGACGTCCAGCCGCATTTAATTCATCGAGGCGTTGAACGAGTTCCATTTTGATCGATTTCATTGCTTGGTTAAGTGTTGGGCGTGGTGTTACGTAGTGTGAGTTGGCATAAATTTTAATCGATTGAAGATCACCTGTTTTTTGACCCGTTAGAGGATCAAATTCCGTAATTGTTTCCACTTCATCGCCAAAGAGCGAAATACGCCAAGCACGATCTTCGAGGTGGGCAGGGAAAATTTCGATTGTATCCCCTCGTACACGAAAGGAACCACGAACGAAGTTGATATCTTGTCGATAATACTGTTGAGAGACTAAATCAGCCAAGAGTTTTCGTTGATTGAGTTTGTCCCCTTTTTCTATTTCGAAGGTCATGGCCGTATAGGTTTCTACGGAACCAATTCCGTAGATGCAGGAGACAGATGCGACGATAATAACATCATCACGCTCTAAGACAGCGCGTGTTGCAGCATGGCGCATACGGTCGATTTGTTCATTAATTGAGGATTCCTTTTCAATATAAGTGTCTGAGCGTGCAACATAGGCTTCTGGTTGATAATAGTCATAATAGGAAACAAAATATTCGACGGCATTATGGGGAAAAAAACTTTTAAATTCCCCATAAAGCTGCGCTGCTAGAGTTTTATTGGGAGCTAAAATCAGAGCTGGACGCTGTGTTTTTTCAATGATATTGGCCATTGTATAGGTTTTCCCTGAGCCGGTAACACCCAAAAGCACTTGTGTACGTTCATTTTTTTGAATTCCCTCAACCAGAGTTTTAATGGCTTGAGGTTGATCTCCCGCTGGTTTAAAAGATGTTTCGAGTTGAAATGGAATACCACCTTCAGATTTTTCAGGACGAATGGGGCGGTGAGGTGTCCATAATGCACCATTCTTAAAAAGAGGATTACCTGAAGCAATAAGAGCAGAAAGAGCTTCTACTGTTGCAGTAACACCATTTTTCATTGTTGTATCCTTTGATAGAAAAGTGCTGGTGATTTTAAAGAAAATACTAATTTTTACAAATTTATTACGACAACAGCAAAACGTTATTGAACAGATTTATTTTGGTTTATTAGAGCTTTCATTAGGATATTGATCAAGTTTTTTATGAGACAAATTCTTCGAAGTGTTTCTTTGGAAGGAGCATATTTGTGGTTGTTCGTGAACACTATTGCATTTTTGCCATGATGATATTCAAGAGGGCATAAGTTATTATGGCTGTTATGGAGAATAATCGGTACGTTTGGGCATTAAAGACATTGTATATGTGTGATAAAGATCATTTCCATCTTTAAATGAAAGATAACGAGATGACACCCAACCTATTTGAGTGTTATATCGGATATGGCACCAATTTCCTTCACAGTTTTTAACAAAAACTAATTCTCCAGCAGAGATTAAGCCGCAAAGTGCATATTGAGTGCTGGGACCTGTTCTAAAATTAAGATTTCTCGTAACAAAAGCATCTGCTGCCTCTGATATTGTTGTGGCTAAAAAGAAAGAGCCAAACATAAAAAAAATGACGATTTTTTTCATTTTTCTGTAAAGAATTTCTTTAGAGATTTTCTATCCTTCTCTCTTCATATTCTATATAATTTCTTTTACTAGATTATGATAAAACAGAAAAAAATACAATTCTTTCTTCTTTAGGACACTTTAAAGAGAAGAGTGAAGTTTAACGTTTTAAACACCAAAATGAGATGTTTTAATCACTATTTGTGCATGTTTTGTTTCCTTTATTTATTTTTATATGGAAAACAGCGATACTGTACTATATAATAAAAAAGATCGTAGTTTTCGGATTCCAAAAGTAATTTTGGAAGCCGTTTTTTGTATTTTTATTAAACCTTCCGTGTAATAGAAAGGGACGGATTATGGAAAAAGTTCCGATGACTACAGCTGGTTTTGAGAGTCTTAAAGAAGAGTTGCGTTGGCGTCAACAACAGGAGCGTCCGCGAATTATTGAAGCAATTTCTGAGGCGCGTGCGCATGGTGATTTATCTGAAAATGCTGAGTATCATGCAGCTAAAGAAGCGCAAAGTCATAATGAGGGGCGTATAAATGAGCTTGAAGATTATATCGCACGAGCAGAAGTTATAGATGTCTCGCGTCTTTCAGGTGACAAAATAAAATTTGGCGCAACCATTAAACTCTTGGATGAGGACACTGAAGAAAAAAAAGTGTATCAGATCGTAGGAGATCAAGAAGCTGATGTAAAGGTTGGTAAAATCTCTATTTCTTCGCCTATCGCACGTGCACTTATTGGCAAGCAAGAAGGTGATGTGATTGAGGTGAATGCACCAGGTGGTGCGCATAATTACGAGATCATTAAGGTTCAGTACATCTAAATAACATATGGATTATTATGCGTGTATCTTTGGACGAAACTGAAATTATTGCGCCTCACTTTAAAAGGCGTTTGTCGGGAGTAACATCTACGATTATTCAGCTTATTCCACTGCAACGCGAACAGGGTGTGCGTATATCCACTTTGGGGTTTGGTTTACCACGAACTTTGCCAACTCTTGCCTTTAGGGACCTTTTCGGACTTTGGAAAAGTCCGAAAGGGAAGCCGTTTCGTATTTGGCATGCACGACGCAATATTGAGATGCTTTGTGGGATCTTTTTGCGCGATGTTTTGCGAATGAAGCTGAAACTTATCTTCACATCGGCTTCACAACGTCATCATAAGCCTTTTACCAAATGGTTGATTCGCTGTATGGATAGGGTTATCGCTACCAGTACACGTACGGGCGTCTATTTAGAAGTGCCTCATAAGGTTATTATGCATGGGGTGGATGTGAGGCGTTTTACTCCACCACACACTCTTGATGATTGCTTTTCTTCGACAGGATTTCCAGGAAAATATGCGGTAGGATGTTTTGGGCGTCTGCGCTACTCAAAGGGAACAGATTTATTTGTTGATGCCATGATAGCATTATTGCCTGACTATCCTGAATGGACAGCACTTATCGCTGGTCGTACGACAGAGCAATATTATCATTTTGAAAAAGAATTACGCCAAAAGATTGCTAAGGCTGGTCTGGATGATCGCATTATTTTTCTTGGTGAGATTCTGGACATCCCTTTATGGTACCGTCGTTTAACACTTTATGTTGCACCCTCTCGTACAGAAGGTTTCGGTTTAACACCATTAGAAGCAATGGCATCACAGGTTGCGGTTGTAACGAGTGATGCAGGAGCTTATAAAGAATTGGTTGTAGAAGCGACAGGAACAGTTGTAAAAGCAGGAGATGGAGCGGCTTTAACAGCAGCAATTGAACCTTATTTTGCTGATGTAGAAAAAACATTGGCAGCCGGAAAGAAAGCTTTAACCCATGTTCGTACTCACTTTCCTTTGGAAAAGGAGACTGCGGAGATTGGGCGTGTCTACAAAGAACTGTTTGCAGAAAAAACACTTTGATTATTATATCAAAAATCTTTTTGAGGAATGATAAAAGTATTTTTCTTAAAGGTTTTTCATAGTCATTAAGAAAACAGCTCAATGATATAAATGTTATTTTACAAAATTTATATTGTCTTTAGTAGCACGCTATAAAAAGTTCTCAAAATTTTGGATAAAATATTAAAAATGTATACGCTTGAGAGCGATATGTAGTTTATGATAAAGCATACTAGGAGAGAAGAAAGCTACTTTTATTCATTGATATTTTAGAATAAGAAAATAATGCTTTAACTCAAGTCTGGGGATTTATGCACTATCTTATACGGTGTCGTGCTGATATTGTTCGTTTTGTAAGACTTAAATAGATAGCAAAAAAAACGTTTTCTTGTCTTAAAAAGATAATGATGGTATCTCCATGGATAAAATAGTCGTACATATTTTCAATAAATTCATAATAAGATGGATTTAAGATCAATATATATATATATGATTTTTATAGATAATTTACCTTTTCAATTTGAATAAGAGCTTTGAGTACCGTAAGATTTTCTCATGTAAAATCTGTTGATATTAACAATGAGAGCTATCTTCTTGTACATCACAATTGGAAGAAGGCATGTGGTGGATAAAAACTATTGAAGACAGGGTGTAAAGAGATTTCTTATAAATTGTCTGAAATGCAGGCTGTTACGACATTAATAGAAAGAAAATAATATGGTGGTACTAATTTATATCTTATTTTTTGGTACCGACTTGCACCTTATTGTTATTTAAGTAAAAATGATGGTGCCCATTTTATATCTTTCATGAGGGCTGTCGTGAAATGGGGGTGATGAGTATTGTGAGATGTTTTTTTATAAGCTTGTGAGTTCGTAATATAATAGCATTTTATTTTCTATAAGGGTGTAACTCTATTAAAAAGAAAAAACACTTTTATCAGCAAATGTTCATATTTTTGCATGAGAGATTATTTGTAAAAAAGAATGTTCTATGCGTCCACTTTATTTGATAAAGAAGATCAATAAAGGGAAGTTTTATATGTTATGGCTTTGAGAATATCGGTATTTGATTGTTTTTGTTGAATTATTTTTATATCATTGATATGATGTTTTGTATGAAATTTTAGGAAATCTTCAGTAGATTGGGTGAGGAGTGAATATTATGACGCATACTGTTCTCACCTTTTTATCTTGTAAATTTTTTATCATGGTAGCATAAAATATCTCTGCATTAGAATTGTTCACGCCAGAAAGCGGGAATAAAAAGGACGAATATTGTTATGATTTCAAGGCGTCCAGCTAACATTAGAAAACTTAAAATCCATAAAGCATGATCGTTGATTGTAGAGAAATTACCAGTGGGGCCAATAATATCTCCAAAGCCTGGACCAACATTTGAAAGTGCGGTTAAGACCCCCGTAAAGGCAGAGGTAAAGTCAAGACCGGTTGTAAGCAAAAGTGCAGTGCCGATAACAAGGCAAAACATATAAAGACAGACAAAAAATAAAACGGCTTGAGCAACATCATTTGATATATTTGAGTGATCGTAGCGCGCTTTTACAACGACATTAGGAGAAAGAAGTTTTTCTATATTTGTTTGTGTAATACGCCAAAGAATAATGAGGCGATTGATTTTCATGCCACCAGAAGTAGAACCAGCACATCCGCCTGTAAAAGAAACAATAAAGAAAATTCCAAGCGCAAACGGTCCCCAAAGTTGATAATCTTCAGCGCTGTAACCGGTGGTGCTAATAATGGATGAAAGGTGAAAAATGACATCAAGAAAAATCAAGTGGAACGCGCGATGATCATAAAACCGTAGCCATGCCGCTAAAGCAAAGCTGAAAAGGAGAACGATATGGAGAAAAACAATCACTTGTGGGTCAAGGAAGCGTTTGGAGTGTCCAGGAAGGACTAATTTAACATAAAGTACGAAAGGTAAAGCAGAAAGCAACATGAAGATTGTTGAAATAATTAAGATGGCTGGTGTATCAGAAAAATAGCCAAAAGAAGCATCATGCGTTGAAAAACCAGCTGTTGCTACTGTACTCATTGCATGGTTAATGGCATCAAATAAATTCATGCCTGCAGCAAAATAAGAAAGCATACAAGCCAATGTTAACCCAACATAAGCGATGATAATTCCGTTAGCAATTTGGTTGATGCGAGGCAATATTTTTTCAGATTTATCAGATGATTCCATATGAAAAAGTCGCACGCCACCCACACGCAGTGAAGGCAAAATTAAGAGGGCTAAACCGATAAAACCAATGCCCCCAATCCAGCATATAAGAGAACGCCATAATAAAATACTTCGCGATAAATTATCAAGATCAGAAAGGACTGTGGAGCCTGTTGTTGTAATTCCAGAAACAGATTCAAAAATGGCTCCTGCTAGAGAAATGGGAAGAGGAGAAAGATAAAGAGGTAAGGCACCTACGATGCTTCCTGTAAGCCAAAGACAAACAGTGAGCATAAAGCCAAGCCGTGCTGAAAAACGACAAGTAGCTCCCTTAGTTGCTAAAAGAATCAGCGTTGCTAACATGGTAGTTATGGCACAAGAATAGAGAAAACTTATCCAATTACGATTGTTGTCGTGCAAATCCACAAAAATTGGCAAAAGCATTGCTCCTCCCATGATTAAGGCAAAACGTGCACAGACATTGATAATAAATTGAAAAATGATCGTTCCCTATCTTTGTATCTCTTTTTATTATGGTTTTGTGCTCATAAGAAGTTACATTTTTCTCTTTATAGGATAAGGATTAATTCTTAACATTAGCGTGCCTTGATGAATTAGTAATCAGACCTTTTCATAAAACTTGAAAAGAAGTATACATAACATAATTAGGGCTCTTGAAAAATATTTTTTTAAAAGGCTGCATTCCGTTATCATTTATAGAATAATTAATTATAATAAAGTGAAGGGGATTTAATGGTACAATCGCATATTCGTCTGCTGATTATTGGCTCAGGTCCGGCTGGTTATACAGCGGCGATCTATGCAGCAAGAGCAATGCTTAAGCCGGTTTTGGTGACGGGCTTGCAGCAGGGTGGACAATTAACAATTACAACTGATGTTGAGAATTATCCAGGTTTTGCAGATCCCATTCAAGGACCATGGTTGATGGAACAAATGGCGAAACAAGCTGAGAATATGGGGACAAAAATTGTCTATGATACAATTATAAAGGCTGATTTGTTGAAGTATCCTTTTGTCTTATATGGGGATTCAGGAACACAATATTCTTGTGATGCACTGATTATTGCAACAGGAGCTCAAGCGCGCTGGCTTGGTTTAGAAAGTGAACAGACCTTTATGGGCGGAGGTGTTTCCGCTTGTGCTACATGTGATGGCTTTTTTTATCGTGATAAGGACGTTATTGTCGTGGGAGGAGGAAATACGGCTGTTGAAGAAGCACTTTATTTATCGCATTTGGCTAAAAGTGTAAGCGTGGTTCACAGGCGGGGACAGTTTCGGGCAGAAAAAATTTTACAAGATAGGTTGCTGGCTTGTAATAATGTGCGTGTTCTTTGGGATCATGTGGTTGAAGAAATTGTGGGGCTGCCAGCTCAAGATTCAAAGGGCGCTGTTGTAACAGGGGCACGTCTGAAAAATGTTAAGACAGGTCACGAGATGAAAGTGAATGCAGAGGGCATATTTATTGCCATTGGGCATGATCCTGCTGTTTCTCTGTTTGAAGGACAGCTGAAACAAAAACGAGGCGGCTATTTATGGACAGCACCCGACTCAACAGCAACAAGCATTGCTGGTGTTTTTGCTGCTGGGGATGTGACAGATGAAACATTCCGCCAAGCTGTAACAGCTGCGGGAAGAGGATGTATGGCAGCGTTGGAAGCAGAACGGTTTTTGGATATACCCAAGCGTTAGTCACTCATTGAGAACATAGAGAATATAGAGGTAGAATTAATTGTGGCGCCACCGTTGGATTGGGATAAGTTAAGGGTTTTTCACGCTGCAGCAGAAGCGGGATCTTTTACGCATGCTGCTCAAAAACTTCATTTATCTCAATCAGCCGTTTCACGACAGGTTTCGGCTTTAGAACAAGAGGTTGGGGTATCCTTATTTCAACGTCATGCGCGTGGTTTGATTCTTACAGAACAGGGAGAAACTCTTTATCGTACAGCTCATGATGTTTTGATGAAGCTTGAAAGTGTGCGTTTGCAATTAAGTGAAAGCTATGCAAAACCAACGGGGCACTTGCGTGTGACCTCGACCTTTGGAATGGGGGCAGGGTGGATTGCAGAGCGTATGCCAGAATTTCTTAGTCTTTATCCTGATATGCAGGTTCAGCTTTTGCTTTCCGATGAAGAGCTTGATTTGACAATGTGTCATGCGGACTGTGCTGTTCGCTTGCATCAACCCAAACAACCTGATCTTATACAAAGAAAACTCTTTACAATTCATATGCATGTTTATGCTTCGGAAAAGTATATTGCAAATTATGGAAAGCCGGAAAAATTGTCTGATCTCGATGAGCATCGTATTATTTCGTTCGGTGAACCTGTTCCACCTTATTTGTCTGGTTTAAATTGGTTGGAAAAGGCTGGTAGAAGTGATGGATCATTGCGCGTTTCAGTTTTACAAATCAACAATATCATCTCAATAAAGAATGCGCTTATGCGTGATCTTGGGATTGCTGTGCTTCCTGATTATATCGTCAATAATGATGAGCATTTAGTGCGTCTTTTTCCTGATATGGTTGATATTCCTTCTTTTGATACTTTTTTTTGTTATCCTTATAATTTAAAGAATTTGGCAAGGTTAAATGCTTTTCGAGATTATATTTTTTTAAAAGCTCGCCAGTGGTCTTTTTAATATTAATATCTTAATTTATAAGGAATAATTAGCTGTGCGGGTAAATATTTTTGAAAAGAGGGATAAATGTTTTTTATGAATACTAGCAACCATGAGGATTATTATATATTGAAAAATGGACAATCGTGTGATGGTGTAGTTAACATTTTTACTATTTAATTAAAGAGAGTGGTACATGATGGAGACAAATTTAAAGCTATGTGTTTATTGCATAGCAGATACGCTTAAGTCTTTGTTGTGCTTTTCCTTATAAAATGACATAGAATATTATCTCTTGATTATGTTGCCTCCCAGTTTCGTTTTCTTGAGTGTTCCCTTACGAAGATCTATCAGATTGATTTTATCTCTGAGGATTTTCCAAATTTGCCGGACATATGTCCGGCTTTTTTTTAATTTTTGAAAGAGTCCCTAGAAATTGCAATATATGGGAAGATGATAAAGAAAAAATTTCGAAACTGGTGGATATCCAACAATTTTTTAAGAATACTAAAATTCAATGAGGAGTTTGAGAGGGGGTATTCTATTGTACTGTAAAAGTCTGTCTTTTAGGGGCGTGATATAAAATATTTAAAACCTTATACATGAAGTGCTTTTTATTAGAATGTGAGGTGAATATTTAAGGCAGGTCTTGTTCATAAAGCCTATGAAGTAAATCAAGTAGTTATTAAATAGAACTTAAAGGAAACTGGATTGTTTACACAACGATGGGAGGTGGCTTCTTCTTCGTTTTAGGACGAAGAAGAAGCTGAGAAATAGAAGAGATTTTATTGTAAGGGCCTTTGATTATAAGGGCAATTGTGTTTAAAAGTGCTCGGTCTTTTTTAGAGTTATAAATTGAATGGAGAAAGTAGAATAGGCTTGTCATCTCTTATGATAATAGACCGATTCATTTATTTGATAGCTAAATTTTTTTGATCTTTATCTACAGCATCTATTTTTGTGTTTATTCATAGATATTTTTGCTGAATCGATAGATTTAGACCATGACACAGTTTCAGATATTTTCTCGGATATACTAACATTCGGCAAAAAACAATCACAAGAGATGATATTAAAAATTTTAAATTAAACTGTTGCAAAAACGCTGTATACGTATACAAGCTTTTTCAAGTAATTCTTCTGATGTTGCATAAGAAATACGAAAAGCTGATCCAAGTCCAAAAGCAGATCCTTGGACGACAGCAACAGCTTCTGTTTCTAGAAGCGCTATGGCAAAGTCTTCATCATTCGTAATACGTTGACCATTGGGTGTTTTCTTTCCAATAAGTCCGGTGCAAGAAGGATAAACATAAAAAGCACCCTCAGGCGTTGGACAGTGAATGCCAGGAGCTTGATTTAGCATGGAGACAACGAGATCACGGCGTGCTTGAAAAATATTTTTATTTTTAGCAATAAAGTCTTGTGGCCCGTTGAGTGCTTCAACCGCAGCCCATTGTGAAATGACACTTGTTCCAGATGTTTGCTGTCCTTGAATGGTATCCATGGCTTTAATTAATTCTTGTGGTCCGCCTGCATAACCGATTCTCCATCCCGTCATCGCATAGGCTTTAGAAACACCATTCATTGTGAGTGTACGCTCATAAAGCGCTGGTTCTACTTGAGCTGGAGTCACAAAGGTAAAACCCTCATATGTGAGATGTTCATATATATCATCGGAAAGGATATAAACATGAGGATATTTTACTAAAACATCTGTGAGTTTTTTCAATTCATTATGTGTATAAGCGGCACCTGATGGATTTGAAGGAGAGTTAAAGATGAACCATTTGGTTTTGGGGGTAATGGCAGCTTCTAGCTCTTGTGGTTGGAGTTTATAAGAAAATTCGGCTTTTGTTTCTAAAAAGACAGGCGTACCATCGTTGAGTGCGACCATTTCTGGATAACTAACCCAATAAGGGGATGGAATGATGACCTCATCTCCTTTATTCAAAGTTGCCATGAATGCATTAAAGAGAATTTGTTTTCCACCAGTACCAACAATAATTTGTTCTGGTTGATAAAGAAGGTTATTTTCTCTTTTAAACTTTGCAGAAATTGCTTGGCGCAATTCTGGAATTCCAGATATGGGAGGGTATTTTGTTTTTCCCCTTCGAATAGCTTCAATAGCCGCGTTTTTGATGTTGTCTGGGGTATCAAAGTCTGGCTCTCCAGCACTTAAAGCAATAACATTGCGCCCTAATGCTTTTAAATGACGGGCCTTTTGAGAAGCAGCAATTGTTGCAGAAGGTTTGATACGAGACAGTTTGTCGGCAATAAAAGCCATAATTTTAAATCCTTATATTATATCAACAAATGGTTATTGCTTTAAGGATATTCTATAAGAGATTATATTGTATGCAATAAAAAACTTCCAAAATACTCTTACACGGGCTTTATATTCTTCTTTTTTGAGATATTTTACAAGATAATCTCTTCGTAGATTTTATGAAAGTTTTTGAGGAAGTATAAAAGAGGTTTGATGAATTGTGCAAAGGAGATAAACAGTCTTTTATTTTAACAAGGTAAAATAATGCTTTATACAAAATAAAAAATCTTCGTCTCTACAGACGAAGATTTCTAAATAAAATATTGCAGAATTTAAACTTTAAAGTGCTGCAAGGTTACCAGCGGCAAATTTTCCTGAACGACGATCTTGAAGAACATCATAAGAGATTTTTTGCCCTTCATTAAGACTGTTTAGACCTGAACGCTCGACGGCAGAAATGTGTACAAATACATCTGCACTACCATCACTAGGCTGAATGAATCCGAAACCTTTTGTTGTATTAAACCACTTAACTGTTCCTGTAGACATAGGAAACTCCTTAGAATATATAATTATATTGAGCATTGAAGCTTTTATTCCTTCAATACGGTTGTAGATCGAAATTAGGTGGGAGAAGTTTCGTCGAAAGTGCAGATTGCACAGGAAAGAAAGTCACGTAACCGAAAATTCGATGAAACCTCTATAAAAGTTTTTAGAACAAAAAGCAAGTCTTAATCAATTTTTATATAAAGAAAAAATAAGAAAACAGTGTACATTTTGCTAAGTAGAAAAAAATTCAACTAAAATAACTTTGTAGTGAACGTACCTCAAGGTGCCTTTTTTTGAGTGCTTTGATCGCTTCTACGACGGCTTCGGCTCCAGATATTGTTGTATAATAGGGAACATTTTGCATGAGTGCTGCATAACGTAATGATTTTGAGTCTGAGATGGCACTGGCAGTGCTAGTTGTATTAAAAATCAATTGAATTTGGCGATTACGAATAGCATCTTCAATATGGGGGTGTCCCTCTAGAACTTTGTTGATTTTTTTTGCTTCAACGTGGTGTTCGGTGAGAAATTTTTGTGTTCCACTTGTGGCGACAACAGAAAAGCCAAGCTCAGTTAAACGTTTTACAGGATTTAAGATGCGTTTTTTATCTTCATCCCTTACAGAAACGAACAAAGTTCCCTCTTTAGGGAGTTTTACACCAGCTCCAAGTTGGGCTTTAGCAAAAGCAAGCGAAAATTCATAGTCAAGACCCATAACTTCACCGGTTGAGCGCATTTCTGGACCAAGAAGTGTATCAACACCTGAAAAACGAGCAAAAGGAAATACTGCTTCCTTGACAGCAATATGTTGTTTTTTCTGCAAAGAAGGTAATCCACCATAAGCTTGAAGAGCATCATGAAGCGTTTCTCCTGCCATAATACGTGCAGCCATTTTAGCAATAGGGCGACCAATCGTTTTTGCAACAAATGGGACAGTACGTGAAGCACGGGGATTGACTTCTAAGACATAAATGGTGTCATCTTTTATAGCATATTGTACATTCATTAAGCCGCGAACATGAAGTGCTTGTGCTAATGCTTTGGTTTGGCGCTCTAATTCAGTAACTATTTTATTTGAGAGCGTATGGACTGGTAAAGAACATGCTGAATCACCAGAGTGGATACCAGCTTCTTCAATGTGTTCCATAATACCAACGATTAGTGTTTCTTTGCCATCACATAGACAATCGACGTCTACTTCAATTGCTTCTGTTAAATAGGTATCAAAGAGAAGCGGATTTTTACCAAGCAATATATTGATTTGTCCTGTTGTGTCGTTAGGATAACGGACTTTGATATCTTCTGAAATTAATTCGGGGACACTCTCAAGTAAATAATTTTGTAAGCTACGTTCATCACGGATAATTTGCATAGCACGTCCTCCTAAAACATAAGAGGGACGTACAACCAAGGGGAAGCCTAGTTCGTGGGCAATGAGGCGTGCCTGTTCAATGGAGTGGGCAATACCATTTTTAGGTTGTGTTAAATTAAGTTTAAATAACAGTTTTTGAAAGCGATCTCTATCTTCTGCTAAGTCGATAGCGTCAGGTGAAGTACCTAGGATGGGGATGTTGTGTTTTTCTAGAGCGCTTGCCAATTTCAAGGGTGTTTGTCCGCCAAATTGGACGATGACTCCAACCAAATCTCCTTTTTCCTGTTCTGCTTCTAAAATAGCGATAACGTCTTCTGTTGTTAAAGATTCAAAGTAAAGGCGATCAGAGGTATCATAGTCGGTTGAAACTGTTTCAGGATTACAGTTAATCATAATCGCTTCAAATCCTGCATCACGCAGTGCAAAAGCAGCGTGGCAGCAACAGTAATCAAATTCAATACCTTGCCCAATGCGGTTTGGTCCACCGCCTAAAATAGCAATTTTTTTGCGTTCAGAAACGTGTGCTTCCGAGTGCTCTACACCTGCAAAGGGAACTTCATATGTTGAATACATATAGGCTGTAGGAGAAGAAAATTCAGCGGCACAAGTATCAATCCGTTTGAAGACGTGTTTAACATTCAGTGATTTGCGTAAAGCTGCGATATAATCGGGTTCTTTCCCTGTAAGGGAGGCTAATCGCGCATCTGAAAAGCCCATAGCTTTTAACATACGTAAGTTATCTGCGTCTTGGGGTAATCCATGAATGCGGATACGCTGCTCCATTTCAATGATGGAGGCTATTTGTTCTAAAAACCACGGATCAATTTTGCTAATTTGGTGAATCTCATTTAAGGGTAAGCCTGTGCGCATGGCTTGAGCAATATAGCGTAGACGATCAGGGCTTGGTATGGCAATGGCGGAGCGTATAGAACTTTTTTCATCACCTTCAGCATGCTCTGGAATCACAATTTCATCAAGACCCGTAAGCCCTGTTTCAAGTCCACGGAGTGCTTTTTGTAACGATTCTTGAAAAGTGCGTCCAATTGCCATGACTTCTCCTACAGATTTCATCGCAGTTGTGAGGACAGGTGATGAACCGGGAAATTTTTCGAACGCAAAACGAGGAATTTTTGTCACAATATAGTCAATAGAAGGCTCAAATGATGCTGGTGTTGCACCACCCGTGATATCATTTTTTAATTCATCAAGTGTATAACCAACAGCCAGTTTAGCCGCTACTTTAGCAATGGGAAACCCCGTTGCTTTTGAGGCAAGCGCTGAAGAGCGAGAAACACGCGGATTCATTTCAATAACAATGAGGCGCCCATTTTCAGGATTGACAGCAAACTGTACATTGGATCCCCCCGTTTCAACACCAATTTCACGCAAAACAGCAATCGAATCATTACGCATACATTGATATTCTTTATCGGTTAAGGTGAGAGCAGGTGCTACAGTGATCGAATCACCGGTATGAATCCCCATCGGATCAATGTTTTCAATAGAACAAACGATGATACAATTGTCGTTCTTATCACGAACAACTTCCATCTCATATTCTTTCCACCCTAAAACACTTTCTTCAATTAATACTTCTGTTGTTGGTGAAGCTTCAAGCCCACGTTCAATAATTTCATAGAATTCAGAGCGGTTATAAGCAATTCCACCACCAGTTCCACCAAGGGTAAATGAAGGACGAATAATAGCTGGAAGCCCGACAACATCAAGAGCTTGAACTGCTTTTGCTGTTGCATGGGCGATATAATGTTGTTTGCGATCAGCTTCGGTATGTCGCCAGTTGCGCTCAAGTTCTTCGAGTGCTTTGTCAAGCGCAGCACCAGAAAGCTTGGCTTTAAGTTCAGCACACGTTTTTGCGTGTTGTTGGCGATTTTCTTCTTTCAGTTCTGTTGCATTGGCTAACATAGAGCGTGGCGTTTCCAAACCGATTTTTGCCATCGCTTGGCGGAATAAAGCACGATCTTCAGCTTTATCAATAGCATCAGCATTGGCTCCTATCATTTCAACATGATAGCGGTCTAAAATACCCATACGCTTTAATGATAAAGCAGTATTGAGGGCTGTTTGTCCTCCCATAGTGGGTAAAAGGGCATCGGGACGCTCGTGGGCAATAATTTTGGCAACTATTTCAGGAGTAATGGGCTCTATATAAGTTGCATCAGCTAGATCTGGATCTGTCATAATCGTGGCAGGATTAGAATTTACCAAAATAATTCGGTAACCTTCTTCTTTTAATGCTTTACAGGCTTGAGTGCCTGAATAATCAAATTCACATGCCTGACCAATGATAATAGGTCCTGCTCCGATGATAAGAATAGATTTTATATCTGTGCGTTTGGGCATGACTTTTTCCTATGACAAATATCTATGTGCGATTGTTGCGGGCAAAATATTTCAGTTCTGAGGCTACAATCATTTTATAAGTTAAGTGACAAAGAAAGTAAGCATTAAAATACCTTTTCCATGCTTTTTTTCATAAAATTGAAGATAAATTTCTTTTTTGAGTTGAGTCATCTCATCAGTCTATCAAAAGTATGACCTTTGATAAAAAAATAATAACAGTGCTCCAACAAATTAGAATATTCAAGCATACGTGGAGCATAAAAAGCCAGAACATCTTTCCAATCCATTGCCGGCATATTTTGTGTTTTATGACGTTTTTTGCTTAAGAGAGCACGCGCTTTTTCTGTTGCTTGTAAAACATAAGCCATTATTTATGGTTCGATGGGATTTCGTAAAATGAAATGGGAAGCTTATCGTGTTTTTCCGTAAAATACTGCCGTTTAGAGCTGTGATATAAGGTATGAAAATTTACCACATTAAGGTGTTTTTTGTTAGAGTGTATGATAGAATTCAGGACAGGATTTGTCTGTAGAGAGCTTATGAAATAAACCATATAAAATGGTTTCAGTTGGAATCTGTTATATAAAAAGCAAGATTGTTGATAGATCGGCTCTGGTCGAAGTTTCTGTTTTAGGGTAGGAAGACAGTCAATCTATGTATCTTTCCATTTCATAAAAGGGTGAGAGTGTATTTTAATACAATGGCTAAGGATATAATTTCAGAATGATTTTGTTTGTTTTTAAAAGATAGTGAATACTCTCCTTTTACTTTATTGATGATGTTCAAGACTTATTTAAAATATAAAGAAGGCTAAAATGCTGAACATTTCCCAAACAAGAGTATTCTGTTTGAAAGATGTATCAATAGGAAAGCTTTTGGTGGCTAGGTCTCAAAAAGGGATTTGTCATATAGCGTTAGGAGACACTATAGAGCAATTATTACAGGAGTTTACGATACGCTTTGGTGATGCACAACAAGTTGTAGGTGACAATACATTTAAGAGAGAAGTTGCCCATATTATAGCCATGATAGAAACACCTAAGCTGGTAAAAAAATATAATTTTCCCTTAGATATAAATGGTACAGTTTTTCAACGACAAGTATGGGCAGTATTATGTGATATACCATGTGGTGAAACAATTTCCTATGAGATCTTAGCGTGCCGTATTGGTATGCCGAAAGCTTTTCGTGCCGTTGCTAATGCCTGTGCACGTAACGAATTGGCTGTTATCATTCCTTGTCATCGTGTTGTGCGTAAAAATGGTTTTATTTCAGGGTATCGTTGGGGGGACAAACGGAAACAGATTTTACTACAACGAGAACAAAATGGAGAAATTTAACTTTGTGTGATGGGCATTATAATCGTTACAGTTGTTCCTTTCATTTCTTTTGAAGTAATTTCAAGTTTTCCTTTGTGGAGTTCTAGCAAGGAGCGTGAAATGGCTAAGCCAAGACCTGAGCCCGTATGAGATTTAGTAAGCTGATTTTCAACTTGTTCAAAAGGTTGCCCAAGTTTTTTAATTGCTGATTGGGGAATACCAACACCTGTATCTGTAATTTTAAAAATAAGATTATTTTTTTTCTTGAAAGCGCAGACATCAATATTTCCACCAGAAGGCGTAAATTTAACGGCATTAGAGATGAGATTAAGGAAAATCTGTTTCATTGCACGACCATCAACTTCAGCATGAAGTTCTGGGGTAATGTTTGTTGTAACAACAATATTTTTTTCTTGAGCTTGAGGCGTTAATGTTCGTACTGCTTCACTAATGATGGGCTCAAGATCGGTATTTTTACAATCAAGCGTAAATCTTCCTGCTTCGATTTTTGACATATCAAGGATGTCATTGATAAGGGTTAGAAGATGGGTTCCTGAATTGTAAATATCATGCATATATTCCTTATAGCGTTGTGAACCAAGAGGACCAAAAGTTGATTGCAACATGATGTCTGAAAAACCAAGAATAGCATTCAGAGGCGTGCGCAATTCATGAGACATATTGGCTAAAAATTCTGATTTAGCCTTATTAGCACTTTCGGCGCGTTCTTTTTCTGCTTTCAAACTTTTATTAAGTTTTTCAACTTCTGTTGCGCGTTGTTGAGCACTCCCTCGCGCGCGCTTGAGTTCTTGAATGAAAGAAAAAAGACGCCTTTCACTGTCTTCAAATTTTTCCTGTTGTTGTTTAAGCTCAGAAATATCAGTACCAATACAAACCAATCCTCCATCTTGGGTTCGTCGTTCGTTAATTTTGAGCCAACAACCATCTGCCGTTTGGCGAATACTGGTTAAGTTACCAGTACCATCATCTTTAAGGGGATATTCACTGAGTGCAGGGCGTGCCATGGCTTCGACGGTTGCACGTTGGATACCTGATTGTAGAATTTGTTTAGGAATAGCGGCATATTCGCAAAATTTGCTGTTGGACATGACTAAACGTCCTTCAGCATCCCACAAGACGAAAGATTCTGAAATGTTTTCAATCGCATCACGGATACGAAGGTCGGCTTGCGCCGTTTGTTCAGCCAATTGTTGCTGTTCACTAATATCGAAGGAAATACCAACCAAATGGGGTTCTTCTTCTTCAGTCACTTCGGCACGAATGCGCATCCATACATAATGACCATCAGCATGACGCATAGGAACGTTAATATCGATATGCTTTTTTTTACCGCTCATTAATTCCTGAGCAAGGTCAAAAAAATTCGCATCATTTGGATTGATAATGGCGCTAATTTGGGAAATTGAGAGCAATGCATCTTGAGGGACATAGCCGAGCATTTCGTACATTGCTCGTGACCAGTAGACGCGTCCACTTGCCATATTCCAATCCCATAGTCCACAGCGTCCACGCATCATTGCCATATCAATACGGTTTTGAATTTTTTCTGAAACAAGATCTGTTTTGCGTGCTCGTACAATTTGGTTATAATAAGCATAAAGAAGAGCGAGGATAACGCCACTAGTTCCAATGAACATGGTTATATTTAACGAGAGAGCTTTCCGCCATTCCATGTAAATATGTTGCATTTTTTTACTGATGAATACCCCATATTGTCCATTTTCTGTTTGCTGAAAGGAAGCAAGAGCAGGAATATCTTTTCCTATTGTAATTTTCATGATTCCAGCATGTTTTCCTAGAGCTTGTAAAGTAATGCTTTCAGAGGTAAAATCCTGTAAGGGTTTTCCTAAGACAATCTCGGAACTTGATGAAGCTAGGACATTGCCTTTTTGATCGACAATAGCAATAACAGCGCTGGTTTTTATAAAACCTTTGTTACGAAAATTGGTTAGGATATTTTGTAAATGATTATGAGAAAGAGCAGCAGCTTTTCCTTGTCGAGTGGCGGCAAGTAAGTCACGGTCGATTGTATTGGTAATATGAGAAGCTAAGAGAGTGATGGTAGAATGCGTGTTTTTATCAATTGTGTTGCGCCAATCATAGATTGATAGGAAACGGATTGCTGCTAGTATAACAAGAAATGCAAGAATTACAAATGGGAGTGAACGTCGCAGCCAAGATTCAATAAAAAGAAGTTTTTTATAGGCAGAACCAGAAAATAGATTGGTACGCTCTGTCCGCTTCTTGCGACTTTGAGCGCTTGATTTTGAATCAGCATACACCTCCCTTGGCGCATTATATGCGTCCAATTTAGCCATCTCGCGTTCCTTTAATTCTGGAATAATGTGATTTAAAAACTGCTTCGATATTCATAGTAACCCCATCGAGTGCAATGAATCAAAACAGGAGTCTTCTGTCCAGTCTTTTTTTTAAAAAAAATAATTTTACTTTTATGATTTTGGAATATGAAAAGAAAAAAGTACTTTAAACGTGATCTATAAACAGGCTTAGATTGCCTGTTTATAGATTTAATGATGATCGAATAGTTTATAGAATTTATTTTAAAAAATATTATAGCATATTGATTTAAAATATTTTTTTGTTTCAAGTGAGCAGACGGTTGATGATATCAGCAACATCGCTTGATAATTTTGGCGCAGCAGCAATCATTTTTAATTCAGTTTCAAGTTTTTGTTGTCGAATAGGTTCTAATTGTCGCCAAGAGCGCATCATTGTTAATAATCGTGAAGCAAGCTGTGGATTTTTTTTGTCAATTTCCAAAATGACTTGGCAAAGAAAATGATAAGACGCTCCATCCATCCTATTAAAGCCCGTGAGATTGTTAGAGGCAAAAACACCGATTAGGGAACGTACACGATTAGGATTATCTTGTGAAAAAAGCGGATGTTGCATGAGCTTTTGAACATTCTCGAGTGTTGATGTGCCAGCAACCATTGCTTGAATAGAAAACCATTTATCCATGACCAAAGGGTCATGCTGATAGCGGTTTTCAAAATCATTTAAGGCATTTTGTGCCTGCTCACTTTCATTAAAACGCTTCACGAGAACAGCGATACTCGCCATACGGTCAGTCATATTATCAGCTGTTGCATACTGTATAGCAGCTCGATTTGGATTGGCTTCAGCAATGGAAAGGTAATCCAGTATGATATTCTTTAATGCTCGCTTTCCAGCTTGTGCTGTGTTTGGTGAATAGGGCTCTTGGGTTTGCATTTGTCCATAGAATTTTGTTAAGAGCTCTTGATGAGTTTGTGCAAGTGAAGCTAAAAACTGATGGCGGACATAATGAATACGATCTGGATCAATATTTTTACCGATTGTATGAGCAAGCTCAACTTCACTAGGTAAATTTAAACAGAAGGCACGAAATTCAGGCTCTAAGGTTTCATCTGTTATGATCGTTTCAATCAGCTTTAGCAAAGCAGAAGGGAGTGTTGCTTTTTCTTGTGTTTTATCTTGAATGCTGTGAATCAAAGCTTGCGTCATTAAATGATTAAGAGATTGCCAGCGATTGATGTGATTGTCATCATGTTGTGCAAGAAAAATAAGTTCTCTTTCATTGAATGGAGTGTGTAGAATGATTGGTGCTGAAAAGTCTCGCAGCAGTGATAAAACGGGTTTTTCATGCAGTCCCTTTAATGTAAACGTTTGGCTTTCCTTGGATAAAAGCATAACATTTGATTGAATATCTGTATCTGCTTCATAGGTGAGGTTTTCTCCGTTAGATCCTAACAAGCCAAATACGATAGGGATAAGCATAGGCTTTTTTGTATTTTGTTGTGGGGTTGCGGGAATATGTTGCTTTGTATGAATTGTTAAAACACCATCGCTATAATGACTATCGATTTCTACATTGGGTGTTCCTGCTTGTTCATACCATAGCATGAATTGGGAGAAGTCTTGACCAGACACTTCAGCAAAACAGGTAATAAAATCTTCAATTGTACAAGCTTGTCCATCATGACGTTGAAAATAAAGATCAGTGCCTTTACGAAACAGAGTAGGACCTAAAATAGTTCGTATCATGCGAACAACTTCAGCACCTTTTTCATAAACAGTTGTGGTGTAAAAATTATTAATTTGGCTATATTGACGAGGACGTACAGGATGCGCAAGAGGTCCTGCGTCTTCTGCAAATTGCGTCGCTTTTAATGCTTTTACATTTTCAATTCGCTGTAGGCTGCGTACATTTTGATCTGATGAAAATTCCTGATCACGATAAACAGTGAATCCTTCTTTTAAACAGAGTTGAAACCAATCGCGACAGGTAACACGATTACCGCTCCAATTATGGAAATATTCATGTGCAATGACACGTTCAACATTTCTATAATCCTGATCGGTTGCTGTTTCAGGATCGACAAGAACATATTTATCATTAAAAACGTTAAGGCCTTTGTTTTCCATTGCTCCCATGTTAAAGTCGGACACAGCAACAATATTGAAAACATCAAGATCATATTCGCGTCCGAAACATTGTTCATCCCAACGCATGGAACGTTTAAGAGCATCCATTGCATAGGTTGCGCGTTCGGTTTTTCCTTTTTCTACATAGATACCAAGCTCGATACGTCGTCCAGATACAGTTGTAAAATGGTCTTCTAACTTATCAAGATCTCCACCTACTAAAGCAAAGAGATAAGATGGTTTGGGATAAGGATCTTCCCAAATGGCAAAATGGCGATTATTCTCTAAAGTTCCTGTTTCCACCAGATTACCATTTGAAAGCAAGATTGGGATTGTTTGGGTATCTGCTTCAATTTTCACTCTATAGGTAGAAAGAACATCTGGGCGGTCGTAAAAATAAGTAATACGACGAAAACCTTCCGATTCGCATTGTGAGCAATAAACACCATTTGAAAGATAAAGCCCCATAAGTTGGCGGTTGCTTTCAGGATTCAGTTCCGTAACCAATTTCAATGTAAAAGGAGCCGTTGGTGGCGTTGTAATTTCTAAACGTGAAGGCGTCACTTTATAAGTGTTTGGGGCTAATATCTCATCATTAATAGAAACAGAAATTAAAGTAAGATCATCACCAGAAAGAACAAGAGGTGCTAATTCTTTTGTATCGTGACGGGATTCAATAGACAATATGGCTGTAACATAGGTTTTTGTCGGTGCTAATTGGAAAGAAAGTTGTGTTTTAGGGATAACGTAAGGGGTTGGTTGGTAGTCTTCCAAACGATAAATAGATATTATTGGCTGTTTCATAGTTTTTTCCCATTTGTATTTTAAGAGTTAAAGAAGGGTGTGTTAATTTTAGAAGCAATATAGGATTAAAGAATTACAAAAGGCTGTCGAGGCGATTTTTTACTTCTAAGAAGTCTATCCATGTAAGCTTCTTTTGACTAGGGGTTCTAAGAAGGTAAGCTGGGTGGAAAGTTGGCATAACAGGTATTTTTATATTATCCTCGCTTTCATAGATATGCCATTTCCCTCTTGTTCGGATAATCCCATTTTGAGATCCAGTAAGAAACTGTGCAGCAACGCCTCCCAGTGCTATAAGAACACGAGGACGCGCTAAATAAATGTGCCGTTCAATAAAAGGGCGGCACAAGGCAACTTCTCTTGGTGTTGGTGTACGATTTCCTGGTGGACGCCAAGGAATAGTGTTGGCAATGTAAACATTATTTCTTGTTAAGCCAATTGATGCGAGGATTTTATTAAGCAACATCCCAGCTTTTCCCACAAAAGGAATTCCTTGTATATCCTCGTCTCGTCCTGGTGCTTCGCCTATAAGCATCAGGGGGCTTCCTGCTGTTCCATCTGAAAAACAGGTATTTTTTGCTGTCAATTTTAATGAACAGCCATTAAATGCAAGGAGAGCAGATTTTAATTCATCAAGTGTCTTTGCACTTTTTGCACTCTCTATAGCTGTGGATTCATTTTGTATAGTCCTAGAGTTATGCAGCTGATGATGATCTAATTTTACGGTTGGAGATGTTTTGGGAGATGCTTGTTGATTATGAGAAATGTTAACAACAGGCGTTAATTTTCTCTCTGAACAAGCAGACTGCTTAAAACGATCAATAGGAAAATCTGTCAGAACGGCATCCGCACCACTTTCTTTATAAAAGTTTAAGAGTTCTTCATAGGAAATTGAGCAAGGCGTTTGATTTAACATTTTACTTTTTCTAATGATCTAGCGATTATAGATCAAACAAAATTATCCTTCAAGTTTTATTAAATGTATTCGCTAGCCATTAATGTATAAGAACGCTGATAGGCTTCTCTCTTTTCACAAAAAAGGCAAATCGTAAAATGCGAGTGTTCGCGATTATATGCATCTTTAAATGTATAATTTGTTTAAATTGCGCTATTTTAACTTTTTAAACAGACTAAACTCACTCATAATAAAAGAATTTTTTACTGAATGCAAGTGGTGTGATAATATTTTTTATCATTATATTCTATATTCAATACTTAATGAAAGTGAATTTTGTATTATTTTATTTATAAAATTAAGTATAAATTTTATATTATTATATTTTTTAATAACTTTTATTAAAAATATTAAATATATTAATTGAAATATATAAATATTACTTTTATATAAGAAAATACTAAGACGTTATAAACTATTTTTACAATGGGTTAAAAGCAATGTGTGGATATATGCTTTTGCTTTTTTTACAGCTGAAATGAGAGGTTCATTTAATGCTAAATGCGCTGCAATAGCGCTTGAGAGAATGCAACCTGTTCCTCGCATTGTTCCTTTTAAACGTGGAGTAGAGATATTTATGACTTCAGTTTTGTCAATGAAGCTATCAATTGCAAGAGGACCTTCTGCATGTCCCCCTTTTACTAAAATAGAGCGAGCTCCCAATGACAAAAGTTTTTTTGCTTGTTGTATTGCTTGCTTATCATGAGATGCCAATGGACTTTGGCTAAGAAGAGCGAGTTCTTCTCTATTCGGTGTTAAAAGATCAACATGAGGAAGCAGTTTATCGATCATAGTGTCGATGATTGTTTCCGTTATTAGTTTTCCTCCTGATGAAGCGACAAGTACAGGGTCCAAAATAACTGGAACATGGGGATAGTCTTTGAGTACGTTACAGATTGCTGCTATAATTGCTTTTGTCCCCGTCATACCGATTTTTATTGCGCTTATTGGATTTGCTTCTAGGGCAGCACGCATTTGCGCAGCGACGAGGTCTCCACGCATTGGAATGATTTCGACAACGCGATTATCATCTTGTACGTTAACACAAGTAATTGCTAAATTTGCTTTTATTTGAAAATGCGCAGTGGTTTCTATATCACGAACAATACCAGCACCTCCTGTTGGATCAGTGCCCGCAACAATAAGAATGGAAGGTATCAACGCCATGTTTGTGTCACTTTTATCCACTGCTGTACACGTTCTTCAGGTTTTTTATGGAGGATAATATCAGTCACAACAGCAGCACTATTTGCTCCTGCTTTTAAAACACCAACTGCGCGTTCTGGTGTTAAACCACCAATACCCACCAAAGGTAAAGCACCAATCCGCTTTCTCCATTGTTTGATTTTCTCTAGTCCTTGCGGCATCCATTTCATTTTTTTTAAGATTGTCGGATAAATAGGACCAAGTGCAATATACTCAGGATTAGCAGAGAGTGCGGTATCCAATTCATATTCATCATGTGTACTAAGACCAACTTTTATACCACTTTTACGAATTGCGTGAAGATCAGCATTGCTCAGGTCTTCTTGTCCCAGATGAATAAAATTACACTTTTCATCAATTGCTATTTCCCAATGATCATTAATAATTAATTGTGCTCCCAATTTATTGCATATGTTTTTTGCACGCTTAATATGTTGACGGATTATTTGTTGATTTTCATGTTTCATACGCAATTGTACGAGCTTGATACCAAGAGGAAGCAAACGTTCAATCCAATCAGCGTTATCAACGATGAGGTAAAATGGATCCAGTTTCATGAAAATACCGCTTTTCCAATGATTGGTGTTGAAGGGACTGCTACATTGCGTGCTTCGATCATGCCAGCTTTATATCCCATACGTCCTGCTTGAACAGCTTTAGAAAATGCTTCAGCCATTAAGACAGGATCAGCTGCTTTAGCAACTGCGGTATTAAGCAGTACTGCATCATAACCTAGTTCCATCGCAATGGCGGCATGTGATGGGCGTCCAATGCCGGCATCAATAACAAGAGTAGCATCAGGAAGGTAAGCACGGATAGAACGCAATCCATCAGTATTATGAGGTCCTTTGGCAGAACCAATAGGAGCACACCAAGGCATAATAACATGGCAACCAATGTCGAAAAGTTTTTCAGCAACAATGAGATCATCCGTTGTATAGGCAAAAATTTTGAAACCTTCATTGTTTAAAATTTGAGCAGCTTCGATTAAGGAAAAAATATTTGGCTGTAAGGTGTCTGAATTACCGATAATTTCGAGTTTAATCCAAGCTGTTTTAAAAAGATCTCTTGCTAATTGCGCTGTGGTTACGGCTTCTTTAACAGTATAACAACCAGCAGTATTAGGAAGTACTGTTACCCCAAGATCTTGAAGAAATTGCCAAAATTGTCCGCCTTGTTTTCCTCCTGCAGTTTCACGGCGCAAGGAAACAGTTACAATTTCCGTATTCGATTTATGAATAGCATCACGAAGGATTGCTGGTGAAGGATATTGCGCTGTACCTAATAGAAGACGGGAAGAGAATTGTCGTCCATAAAGATTCAGCATAATTTTAGCCTCCTTGCATTGGGCTTAAAATTTCAATTTTATCTCCTTCATGCAAGACAAATTGGCTTCGTGCATCTATAGGAACAACTTCAGCGTTAACAGCAGTTGCAAGCCAATTCCCTTCATACCCCAATTCTTCAAGCAAGAGACCGAGAGTCATAACTTCTGTTTGGACTGTTTCACCATTAACAAATATTTGCATGCTTTATTCCAATGCCAATTTCATTGCTCGTTTTGCCATTTCTGGAGACAACAGAAAACCATGTCTATAAAATCCATTAATAGAAATAAAGTTACCATCTTTATGCACAGAAGGGAAGTTATTAGGATAACATGGACGAACACCAACGCCAGATTCAATAATTTCTGCTTCAGCAAAAGCAGGATGTAAAGTATAAGCCGCGTTGAGCAGTTCCATCATTGATCTTACAGAGATTGCACCATCAAAGTCACTTTCAATCATCGTTGCACCAATCATAAAAATATTATCTTGTCGAGGTACAATGTAAAGAGGAAACCGTGGGTGAAGAAGACGAATTGGACGCGAAATTTTAATATCGGTGCAGCGCACGAGAAGCATTTCACCGCGTACGCCCCGTATATTTTTATCTTTTCCTAAACGTGCTATTCCTGTCGCATCAATAACAATATCAAAATTTTTTTCAGCCTTCTCTACATCAACAAAACAGGCTCCATTGTTGAGAAGCTTTTCTTTTAAAGCCATAAGTGCTTTGCGAGGGTCAATATGGGCTTCATTTTCATAAAAGAGTGCACAGTTAAAACGTTCAGAAAGATCTGGTTCAAGATGAGCTATTTCTGTATTATCTATGGTTTTGTGATTATGCGTACGCACAGAAAATCGTTCAAGCTCTCCTCTATCTCGTGTAGGTGCAACCACTAAAGTACCTTTTTGTATGACAAGGTTGGGGAGCGTTTTACGCCACCATTGTATAGCTTGTACACCAAGATCTTCAACAATTTGTTCTGCACTTTCCCTTTCACAGTAAGGTGCGAGCATTCCTCCTGCATACCAACTAGCACTTCCTATAGGTGAATGAGAGGGGGCTGATACAGTAACAGAAGCACCTTTTTGCTTTAACATAAAGGCAGCTGTTAAGCCGCCTACACCTGCACCTTTGATAAGAATGTTCTTCAACTATTTACTTTCTTTTTTTGAGGAGGAACAATTTCCATATAAAGGTCACCATTTTTCTGATATTTTTCGGCCATGGCGATCATACCTTCCCCTTTTGTTTTTCTTATTGCGGCTGCCTCACGAATATCATGGGAAATACGCATAGAACAGAACTTTGGTCCACACATGGAACAAAAATGCACCAATTTATGGGCTTCTTTAGGCATTGTCTCATCATGAAAGGCACAGGCTGTTTCTGGATCAAGAGAAAGGTTAAATTGATCATGCCATCTAAAATCAAATCGTGCACGCGAAAGAGCATTATCGCGCAATTGTGCTCTAGGCAAACCTTTGGCAAGGTCTGCGGCATGAGCAGCAATTTTATAAGTGATCACACCAGTTTTTACGTCATTCCTATCGGGGAGTCCTAGGTGTTCTTTAGGTGTTACATAACACAACATAGCAGTTCCAAACCATCCAATCATAGCGGCACCAATTGCTGATGTAATATGGTCATAACCAGGAGCAATGTCTGTTGTAAGAGGTCCCAAAGTATAAAAAGGCGCCTCATGACAAAGATCTAATTGTTGCTCCATATTTTCTTTAATTTTGTGCATTGGGACATGCCCAGGGCCTTCAATCATAACCTGTACATCTTTTTTCCAAGCAATTTTTGTCAATTCTCCCAAGGTTTTAAGCTCTGCAAATTGGGCTTCATCATTGGCATCGGCAATAGAGCCAGGACGCAATCCATCCCCCAATGAAAGAGAGATGTCATACGTTTTTGCAATATCACAAATTTCATCAAAATGTTCATAAAGAAAACTTTCTTTATGATGATGCAAACACCATTTTGCCATAATAGAACCACCTCGTGAAACAATACCTGTTACCCGATCAACGGTCAAAGGGATAAAAGGTAGTCTTAATCCCGCATGAATGGTAAAATAATCAACCCCTTGCTCTGCTTGCTCAATAAGGGTATCACGGAAAATGTCCCATGTTAAGTTTTCGGCAATACCCTGTACTTTTTCGAGTGCTTGATACAGAGGAACAGTCCCGATGGGAACAGGGGCATTTCGAATAATCCACTCACGAATATTGTGAATGTTTCGACCTGTTGAGAGATCCATAACTGTATCTGCTCCCCAGCGAATGGCCCAAACCATTTTATCAACTTCTTCTTCCATAGATGAAGTCACTGCTGAATTGCCAATATTGGCATTAATTTTAACACGAAAATTACGTCCAATAATCATGGGTTCGCATTCTGGATGATTAATGTTTTGTGGGATAATGGCGCGTCCACAAGCAATTTCATTGCGAACAAATTCCGCAGTATAAATTTCTGGTATTGATCCAGCAAATGTTTCATTTGATGGTACATTCTGCCGTTCTTCTACTGCTAATCCTTCATTTTCTCGTATAGCCACATATTCCATTTCTTCGGTAATAATGCCTGCGCGTGCGTAAGCCATTTGTGTAATTGCTTTGCCATTTTTTGCTCGTAAAATAGAACGTTTTTGCTTAAAGGCTGGTGTAAGGTTTTTATCAGAAGTCAATCCATTATCTTCAGGTTTAACTAATCGTGCAGGATAAGTTTCAGTATCATCCCGCTTAGAGAGCCAAGGCAAGCTAATTGCTGGCAGGCCTTTTGTAATATCAATGATCATATCTTTATCTGTGTAGGGGCCAGAAGTATCGTAGACGTTTAAAGGTTTTTCACCACTGCCATCAGCCAGTGAAATTTCACGCAATGGTACGCGCACATCAGAAAAGAGAAGGCTCTGTTGATAAATTTTGCGTGAAGCGGGAAAGGGGCTACAATTAATTGATGGAGTATTTTTCTGCACAAACTTTTTCCTTATAGACACAGAGTTCAAAAATAGGTTGCGATGTTAATGGAGTTATGATGTTAATGGAGATGTATTCAAATTATCAATTACGAGCATTCAGAAGAATAGGGATAGTATTGCTTTATAGCAAAGAAAACCCAATACATCTCAAGAAAAATTATTTTGAAAAACTAAAACAATATCTATTCTAATATTTGCATGCCTCCTCCCACTTGAAGTATTTTTGTTAATACGAATATGGTTGGCTTAAATATCTATATTGTCAATCATAAAAATATATTTTAAACAATTTTGGTTTGTTTTTAAGAGTGAAAATAGATATTATGAAGTGATAAACTATGATATTGAAGCTTTTATAAACCAGAATAAAGTTAAAAACGGATTATCAGGGAAAAGTAGATAGTTTATGGCTCTGATTGAGATTTTTTTCATATTAAAATAATAACTCAGAATACCATAAGATCCTCTCATCATATATCTTTTCATATAAAAACACTTCCTTGCACGTCATAAGTGGGAGCGTATGGGGCAAAACACTTGAAGAAAGGAAGCCAAATGATATTTAATGAACATTCTAAGATGTGAGGCTGTCAAAACGTGGGGGACAACAAAATGTATGATGGATTCCACTTGTATCTTCAAAAGCTTAAAGCTGATGATCTATAATGGCTTGCTATTGTATCATTGACGTGCGCTGTCATAAAATAAAAGGAGTATATTTTGAGCAATATTTCTTAAAAAGTGCGTAATATGCAATATCATTATATTTTGTTTGGGGTACTTTATTCTTTATGAGGGGGATGTTCCCATTAAGAATGCGATAAACAAAAGCGTGAAACAATACCTAATCTTTATTATAAAAATAATATTGCCTTGAATTAAGAAGAACACCAATAATTGCAAGATGTTGTTTAGAATGATTTATTGTTCTTGCAAAAAAAATATACATATAATAATATATAGAGGTAGATGTGTTAACTGTGGGAGGGGAAAAGTTGGTTATGGGGCGTTTAAAAAACAAGGATATTGTTCATAAAAATTGGGGGAGAGGCTAGGTTATGCTTTTTAATTTTTTCCGGATCGGATACAACCTTCAAATTTTGTGAAGGTGTGTGATATTTAATATTTCAAAGTATTTTATTTCCAGTTTAATGAAAGTGTGGAGCAAATGTCCATATTGAATATATTCTCTGTGATACATTTAGATTGAACAAAAGCTTATTCAAAAAAAACATTGATGCTAATCTTGTGACACAATTTCAGAAATCAATTGAATAAAATAGAACAAACTATCTGCATGTGAATAAAAACATAATGAAGCATGCAAAAAATTTGAAGCTAATTTTTAAAGTTTTAATACAAATGATAGCCAAAAGATAGAATTTCTTTGTTTAAAATATATGGTATAAAATATCGACGAGATAGATTTAAACTATTGAAAAAAATAAAAAAAGATAATGTTTAAGTCAGAAACTTTCTATGTGGATGATAAGTTATTACATTCAGTAATGGTTATATGAAATCCATAATAAGGAAAAATTTGAATAGTATTTATAAATTTTGCAACAAGATGCAAGATGCAAGATTTGAAAAATAATTATATAACAACAGCAAAGCAACAAAACAAGATATTAAGTAACATCAGATGAGGTGGTTACATTATACATTAGAAGAGAAAGCATTAATACTAATGTTATGAAAAGCGTCTGGTGAATTTAGGTTATAAAATTGGAAGGAGTGAAGAGAGATAAAATGCGTAAATAAGGATGGTGCAGTGGTTATGATGTACCAATAAACAGCGGCAGCACATTTTAGTGCACAGAACGAGAAGTTGTTAGAAAAACTATGAAAATAATGGGGGATTTAAAATGTCTAATATTTACGATTGGTCTCTAAAGGCTGATGAAAATGCTTATTCAGATAGTATCATTAATTGGGCAGAAGGACAGCCGCCTAGTTCTGTTAATGATAGTGCACGGGCGATGATGCAGCGCGTGCGCGAATATCTTGCAGATAATGGTGGATCTATTAATTCAAGCTTTATAGTAAATTTGGAAGATAAAACAACATTAATTACCTTAAAGACAGTTTCGCCTATAAAGAAATACAACAATGATATCGTCATACGTTTTAAAGCTTGTGGTGTAAATATTGGCGTGACAACAATAACTGTTAATAATATAGGAGAAAAGCTTATCTATAAAGCCACTGATGCGGGGATTATACCATTAGAAGGTGGAGAATTTCAAACAGATGGCATTTATGAAATGGTATACAATAATGGTGTTTTAATAAAAGAGCATGAGGGTTGGTATTTATTAAACCCTACACCACCTAAGATAGAAAGTTTCCCCTCTGGATTCATTGCAACATTTGCTATGCAAAATGTGCCAAATGGTTGGCTTTTATGTGATGGTAAGGCCTATAAGCGTGAAGATTATCCGCAGTTATTCGAGGCAATAGGTGATAAATGGGGAAAAGACAGCAATAAAACTTTTAAAGTTCCTGATTTTAGAGGTATGTTTTTACGCGGCTTTGATAATGGTCGGGGTTTAGATGGTGGTAGAAAGTTTGCAGATGAACAACAAGATAGCATAAAATCACATACGCATATTGGGAGTATTGAAAACGCAGGCGAGCATGCGCATAATTTTGAGTATCAAGGGGTAGGATGGCCCGTTGGTGATATTGGGAGACTCCCGAATCATTATACTTATAATGCGACCCTGAAAGGGAGAACAGCTTCTGCTGGTGCACATACACACAAGGTAACTCTTTCCCATACGGGTGAGGCAGAAACGCGCCCTGTTAATACAACCGTTGTCTATGCTATAAAATCATGAGTATGTTTAAGTAATAATAATAATCTATACACCTTGATAATTTTGTTAACGCGGAGCAATTCCGCGTTATTTTCTATGCATATGAAAAGGAAATCTATATTGTTAATAGGATACTTGAGAGAGTCAAAAAACAATTTTAAAATGATTGAAAGAAAGAGTTAAGGATATAATTTATTATAAAAAAAAGAAAATCATAACTTTTTTATAATTGTACGATAACATAGGGAAAATGTGTAAAAATCATTTAAACTGTGCCGTGAAGAGATCTGGAGATATATTTTTTCATAAGGTGTTTTGATAGGGGAAGGTAATAAAATTATTCAACCTGAGGCATAAAAAAGTACAATATTTTTAGCGTTTTTTGTGCAAAAATAGCATAACCCTGTATGAGTTAATTCATCTTATAAAGATATTTTTCACCTTGTTGTCGATTTCATTTCTTTGCATTGCCATGGTAGGAGGCTTTATCTGTAAATGATAGTGTACCCCTTTGAGTGGAATCATCGTTATGCTTGTGAAGCAGCAGAGCAACGCTATTTCTATACTCTCTCCTCATCCCTATATTCCGTATTGTTTTTGCATTAGGGGGCTTACAAGAAGCGTTATTGAGTTTATTTTAAAGTTTTTATTCAATAGGTTAATTCTTTATGATATGCCAATAAACAATTTTTTAATAGAGAGAGAAAAGTAAAAATATCATTGTAAATAAATATTTATTTATAAAAAAAGCTAAAGTATATGTGTTATAAAGAAAACATTACCATTAAAGCTACAAATAAATCTTTTATGGAGGGAAGAAAGGTACTTGATTTCTATATAGTCCTTAGAAGATATAAATAATACACCCGTTATTATAACAAAGGCATTTGTATGTATTTCTTGAATCATTTTTATAAAGATAAAAGTGATAGAAAGAGTGAGAAAACGCATATTTATGTTGTATAAATTCGTATTATCTAAAAATTTGATAACAAAACAAAACTTCACATGTTTTTAGTTACGTAAAATCTTGAAAGATTTTAAACTGGTATTTTTTTCAAAAAATATCTTTAGGGTAATTGGTCTTCTTTTTTTATGATAGATGACAAAAAGGAATTCATATAAAAATAAAAAAGATTCTTGAATATTTGCGTGTTTTATTTTGCTATGGACTTTAGTTTTTAGATTGAAGCCGATAGCTTAGAGATCTAATTTCATAGGAGGATGTCGTTTGAGGGAGTATAAAAGGGATATCTTCTTTAGGTAATTCAGAAACGTTTAAAGAACAATGATAAACATTGCGGAGATTTTGTGTTGTCAAAACATTAGTTGCATTTCCTTCGCAATAAATCTTACCTTCCTTGAGCAAGATCATGTTATCTGCATAATGTGCCGCGAGATTGAGGTCATGAAGAACAGCAAGAACACCGCCACCAGAATGAGCAAATTGTTTAGCAATATCCATAACGATGATTTGATGTTGAATATCGAGGCTAGCAATAGGTTCATCTAATATCATCCAGCGAGGAATCCCATTATGAACAGGTTTCCAGACTTGGCAAAGTACACGGGCAAGTTGCACTCTAGCTTGTTCTCCGCCTGATAATTGGTGATAATACAGGTTGCCATAATCAGAAAGGTCAACGCACTCTAAAGCTTTCTGGATAAGATTTTGCAATTCGGCTTTGGCAATGCTAAATTGGTTTACAGAAAGGCCAAGCCCTACAACTTCATGGACTAAGAATGGAAATACGAGCGTTGTTGATTGTGGTAGTACAGCGCGCATTTTTGCCATTACATGAGTTTTTGTTTGGCATACATTATAACCATTTAAGGTTATTTTTCCACTGTAAGGAATTTCACCACTCAGAGCTTTGATAAAAGTACTTTTTCCTGATCCATTAGGACCAATAATAATGGTAAAAGCACCACTTTTAGCTTGAAGATTAATGTGTTTAAGAATCTGCTTCTTTCCGCGCTGAACACAAATATTTGTCGCTTCAATCATGAAAAGTCTGTTCCTCGTTTGCATATAAGGATCCATAGAAAGAAAGGTGCACCAAAAAGTGCTGTTACAATCCCAATCGGCAATTCTGCGGGGGCAACAATTAAGCGTGCAAACATATCAGCAAAAATAAGTAATGCTGCTCCCAAGAGAGCAGAGCAAGGAATGAGATAGCGATGATCAGGACCAATGAGCTGACGTAAAATATGAGGAACAATAATACCAATAAAACCAATACCACCACTGACAGCAACAGCACTGCCGCACATAAGAGCAACAAGAGGAATAGCAATATTTTTGACGCGTTGAATATGGAAACCAATATGGCCAGCAACAGCTTCTCCAAGAGCAAGGGCATTAAGTGCTCGTGATAAAAAGGGAGAGAAAAGAAGACCAATAACGATAAAAGGGAGAACGAGCCATACTTTCAACCATGTAGCGCCCGCAAGAGAGCCCAGACTCCAAAAAGTGATATCACGCAGTTGTTGGTCATTTGCGACAAAAATCAATGTTCCGACAACAGCACTGCTTAATGCACCAAGAGCAATGCCAGCAAGCAGCATGGTTGCAATAGAGGTAAAGCTGTTATGCGTTGCTATTATGTAGAGAATAATCGTTGATAAAAGTCCACCAAAAAAAGCACCTATGATAACTTTATAAGGCTCTAGAAAAGGTGCAAAAGAAACAGGAAAAGCAATGCCGACAACAATTGCTAAGACTGCTCCAAGTCCAGCACCTGCTGATACACCTACAATTCCGGGATCTGCAAGAGGATTACGAAAAAGCCCTTGCATAAGAACACCGGAGACAGCTAAAGCTGCTCCAATCAATAATCCCAAGATAACACGGGGAAGCCTTATGTCGATGAGCACGAGGTAATCACGCGTTTTACTACTTACCGAAAAATCTTGTGTAAGCATCACATGGAGGAGATCAACGAAAGAAACCTTTGCTGCACCATTCAAGAGCCCACCAAAAATACTGAAAATAAGGAATATTATTAAGCTTAATAATAAAATCTTCCCCTGTTTTGAACGGTTTATTTTTTTACCTTCTTTTTCTTTAGGTAAATGCATCCTGGATGTACCGTCTACCATTTTTATCAGCTCTTACCGTTTTGATGTGCACCATAAAGTATCTCAATAAGTTCTCTTGATGCGTCTGCAGTACGTGGACCAAATCCCAAAAAATACATAGCATCCATCTGTTTTATGGCATGATTTTTCGCTGCAGTTGTTGCTTGAACTGCCGGTATGGCTAAAATCTTATCAATGCTGGTTGATCTTGCACCATGTTTTACAAGCAAAATAACATCAGGATCTGATTTCAATAATGCTTCGCCGTTGAGAAGTTTATATCCTTTATAATCGGTGATAGCATTGATAGCGCCTGAAAGTTTGATCATACTATCAGCTGCAGTACCTGTTCCAGATGCCATGACGCGTCCATTTTGCACAGAGAAAACAAAAAGAACACGCTTTGGTGTTGTTACTTTCGCCAAAAGCGCATCGTTGTCTAAAAAATTACGCTTCAATTTCTCAATTAACGCCGCGGCTTGCACTTCCCGATGAATGGCTTGACCAACGAGGCGAATCTTTTCTATCACATTTTCACGGGAGTAGTCTTCTGGTATGATCACCAGAGGTATCGATGTTTTTTTGAGAATATCAATTGTTGAAGCGGGACCACTTCCTTCAACAAGCAATATACCCTCTGGAGCAAGTGATAAAACCCCCTCAGGTGAAAGAGCACGCATATATCCAAGCACAGGAAGCTTGAGCGCTTCTTGTGGGTAGACGCTTGTACTATCACGGGCGACAAGTTGATCTTGGGCTCCCAATGCATAGACAATTTCTGTAAGTGCTCCGCCGATAGAAACAATTCGAGCATTTTCAGGAAAACGCGTTGCAGGTTCAGCAATTACTTGTTTAGAAAAACAAGTAAGAGAGAGCAGTAAACACATAAGAAAAAGGTTTGATAACCTATGTAAAAGAGATATGAACATGTCTAACCTTATCTTAGTTACTGCTGTTTTCTTGGCATGATGGCAAACTATTCAATAAAGAACGCCAATCTTCACGTTCTTTTTGACCCTCCTTGCGTACGCCAAAGAATTGAATAACCATCTCATCATCTTTATCGAAAACTTCAAGTGAACTGACATAACCATCACGGGTAGGTTTGCGAACATGCCATACTCTAGCAATTCCGGACGTGAGTAAATGAAGGTCAAATCTTGGATCAAGAACATTAAGCCAAGGTCCCATTTGCTTAATATTTTTTACAGTCCCACTAAAAATTTGAATACACCCTTTATTCCCAACAAAACACATGATTGGCAGTTCTTGTTGTGCGACTTGGTTAAGCATTATTTCAACAGCATTTACCTGTAATTCATCGGCAAATTCATTACCAACATATTTTACAGCATGATGTCGATTAATTTTAAATTCGGAAATAATTTTGTGAAGTTGGTGTACATCTGTCATTTTCCGCCAACGATCCCGAAAACTCTCAATATCCAATTCTGTTATGTCACATTGGGCTGGGAGAAAAACGGGAAGAATGTTAAGAACAGGAGACTGATCTTCAAGAAGGAGCTTTTCAACAAGTTTATTCCACTCTTCCATATTTGTCATATCTTTAGAATAGACCTTTAAAATAGCAACGCCATGTTGATCAAAGAATTGCAGACTTTTTGTAGGTTTTCCAAGAATAACGACATCATATTCAAAACCGAACTTCCATTGTTTTGTAAAAATACGCAAATCAATTTCACCAAGTGTGATAGGAATATGTTCGTTTTGAACAATTTTTTCAAAACGTCCCGTTATTTCGTGAACAGCATATTCATTGCGAGTTAAGACCATGACGGTTCCAAGTCGAGGTGCATTTTTCAAGAGAGTAGCAACATCAGTTTGTAGCCTTTTTGCTTTTCCAATGGTACAATAAGCCGCAATAAGCTCTGCTTCAGATATACCAATCGAAACCGCAAAATCGCGGTTTCGCATTTCTTTTTTTTCTTCACGCAAACGAAGAATCATTTCAGCTGTATGTGCCATGAATTTACCTTATGTTACTTAACTCAAAAACTAACTTTCAAATTTTACAATTCCAAGGCAATAAATTAAATTCTTTTAAGAGTTCAATCTATCACAAAATAACACTCTATCGCCAACAGCTGAGCAATCAAAAAACGATAAAACAGAAAGAATTAAAACTTTTCTACCAAATCTTTGTAATTTAAAAGATGTTGAAAATAGAAACACAATAATTAATCCTTTTATCAATACGATTTTATTGACCGAATAATTAACAGAAGTGACTAAAACTTTTGTACAAACGACACCTTAAAGTTACGACCAGGCTGGCTATAATAATCTTTTGGTGTTGAACTTTTACCTGAAGGAAGTTCAGATACATTCCAATATTTTGTATTGAAAAGATTATAAACACCGGCTCTTAGAATAGGTCCCGTTTCACCGAATGGTTTCCACCACCCTGTCATATCAACGACATGATATCCTGGAATTTTTTGGTAATCAGATTCTCCGGCTACTTTGTCACGTTTAGCTGCCAAAGTAAGGATAATATCGCTTCCCCAAACCTCTTTTGCATATCCTAATCCGATAACTGCTTTCAAAGGAGGAATTGAGTTAAGATACTCCTTTTTATCAAGATCTTTTCCTTGTGAATAAGCAAGAGCAACATTGCTATGAAAACCATTTTTAAGAACTAAATGGGCTTTTGTTTCAACACCAAAAATTTGCACGTGAAAACGATTCATGTAATGCCGACGCGCAAATCTAAATTCCTCTGATGGCCCTCTATCCTCAGTATCTATGAAATTCTTATATTGATTGAAAAAGGCATTGAAGGAACCACCGAAATTTACATTTCCATACCGTAGACCAACATCATACCCATTGCTTGTTTCTGGTTGAAGATCAGGATTCCCTTTCACATAATAAGCAGAAGGTTTGATATAAGAGACGTAAAGTTCTGAAATACGTGGTGCACGAAAAGCCTGTGCCCACTGAGCATAGAGCGTTACTTGATTACGAACATCCCACTCCACGCGTAATTTAGGAGAAAAGCGTGAACCACTTCTTTCTGGAGGGAATTTATCAGAAATCAATGCTTTCTCATAAGAAGGTGTTTTCTGAGGAACATATTTGTACCAATCATACCGGATTCCCGGTATTACACGAAAACGATCATCAACCAACCCAATTTCATCTTCAAAAACAAAACCTAAATTGTAACCATTTGTGTCTGGTGAATCTGATCGATTAGCAGGAACAAAAAGACATCCCCGAGCGTATTCTTTTATATGACAGTTGTCTTTACCTAACAAATAGTGATGAAATTTAGATGACGAAACATTCATTACAAACTTTAACGTATGGTTTATAGTGCCAAAATCCACTTTTTTAAGGGCATCAGCATTGAAACCATAATTGATATTACGCAAGAAATTATCTCTCAAATAATCCCCTTTGGGTGCTGAAACACGAACGCCTGTCATAACGTAACGACTTGATTGCCTTTGCCAATAAAGCTGCCCATTAAACACATCAAGAACTGCATCACCATTACCACTATAATTATAAGAAAGAGAAAAGCGCTCACGAAGTTTATTATCCTGCTCATAAACGGAACCTGGAGCGTATCTTTTAGACGAATTTAATTCATGTGTGTTACTATTATGACCAAAACGCTCTGCGGTAAAACCAAGGCGGTGATTATCACTCAAATATTGATGAATTTTAAAAAGCAAGTTATTTTTATCAAAGTGAGAAGGGTTTTTGCGCGTGCGTTCTTCATACCCTTCTACTGTTCCCATATTTTTGCGCTCATGACCTTCTACATAAGATCCTTGAAAAAGTAAAAATGTCCGGTAATTACGCACAGCAAAAGTTTGATCGATGCGCCAGCTGTTATCAACAGAATTATAACCACCTTTTATAAGGCTTCCCCAATTCTTTTCTTCCACGATCAGGTCTTCAGGATCAAGAGTACGCAACGCAATGATTCCCCCTAAGGCGCCAGAACCATAAAGACTAGAATCTGATCCTTGAATAGTATCAAACGTAGAAAGAGCATTGAAATCAAAAGTTGTGTTTCCACCTCCACCACGGAATATATCATTAAACCATGGAAGAGAAATACCATCCA
Organism: Bartonella sp. AP30XZML; assembly: GCF_042195945.1. Taxonomy (NCBI): domain Bacteria; kingdom Pseudomonadati; phylum Pseudomonadota; class Alphaproteobacteria; order Hyphomicrobiales; family Bartonellaceae; genus Bartonella; species Bartonella sp. AP30XZML. Next base: position 101,674 of record NZ_JBHIPJ010000109.1, read on the forward strand.
TTGTCGTAAGAACACGGTTTGCATCTAAACCCCGAATAACGAAACTGTTATTTTCTGAGTTATAGGATACGGAAGGATTAAGACGACTCACATCATAAACATCAGTTATTTGTCTTTCATCAATATTCTTGTTGGTCTTACGATCAGTCAGAATGGTTATTGAATTTGAAGCATCTTCTATTTTTTTTCCTTTAATAAGGATTGGTTTAAGTTCAGTGACAGCACTTCCATCTTTATTTTGTGCAAAAACAAATGAAGGTATACAGACCGATAATGCACTTAAAATTACACAGCTTTTATAGATATTTTTTCGTCTTATTTGCATAACACATCATAACCCTTTTAACCATCCCCTCTCTGTTTTGAAATTTTTTTAATACAAAAAGGCTGGACTCACTGATTAAAACTTGCCAGCCAAGTAGGAATGATTTTGACAACGGCACAAAATCATTAGAAGACCATATTAAACATGACAAAATCAGTCAAGAAAAAAGTTGCAATTTCAAAATAGCCTGTTTTAATGAGATTGAACACCAATATTAAGCTTAAAATAGTGGCAGAAGAAACGATGAATTTTGCAAATACGAAACAATTATTAACTCTTTGGATTGGTGCATTTATTGGGGCTTTCTTTTTGCATGTATTATTAGCAGCACAGTTTTATTTTCAAAGTACTGGTATAAGTAATGGTTTGCTCTCGTCGGAGATTATGCTGAATTTTGTGCAAGAAACTGTATATCCGGATGTTGATACAGATTTGCCAGATATTCATAGAGAGTCGGATATTAATACAGAGCAAGAAGTATTACAGTCTGATCTCCTAGAGCAGGAGTCAGAAGGATTGGAATCCGTGGATGAAGTTCAATCGGAAGAACCTCAGCATATAGTAGAACAAGATGACTTAAAGCCTTTGGAAGAACCCCTACCTCAAAAAGTGGAGCATAAAGCGTTTATCAAAAAAACAATACCGATGCCAAAGGCTGTAGTAAAGCGCTCCAATGCAAAGGCGGTACGTTCTTCTTCCATCAACAAGGGCGGTGGTACAGCAGGGCTTGAAGATATGTTGTTAATGGAGTGGTTAGCAAAGGTACAGTCACAATTAGAAAGGCAAAAAAATTATATTGTGGGACAGCGCACCAATCGTACAAAAGGAACGGTGAAGTTAGAATTTATGGTGCATGAGCAGGGGAGTATTTTTTCTAGTCGTGTAGCAGTCTCTGCTGGTGATCCGGAACTTGATCGATTAGCGATGGCAGCCCTTCAACGCGTTGGTTCTTTTCCACCACCACCACCATCAAAAGTGAATAAAACAATTAGAGTATCCCTAATATTTAGCTGATTTTTTATGCGGGGCGCTTTTCTTATAATATATTGATTTATAATGATTGTTTATAATTTTGATGAAAGTTCAAATATAATTTATTCGAATTTTTTTGATGTTGAATCAATCAAAACCATCTGCTTACTTATGATACAAGTTGAGGAGGAGCATGAATAAAAAACTTCTAAAAAGCAGTGAATATACTTCTTATGAGTGCTCTAAATGAAAGGGCTTTTGCAACATTGGGAGTTAAGGGATGATAGAGCTATAGGTTTTATTAATTAAAGGTTAATCGTGTCTAATCGATTTTTATACCATTCGTGAGAGGATTTTCGTAAGTACTTTTCAGATACACCGTTGTGAAATGGACTTAGAAACATTAAAATAAAACAATAATATAAATAAGAAAAACATACTATTTTGGGATGCTCTGTTTTGTGTGAAGGGTGTGAGCTTATATGTAAAAATGAGAAAAAAAGCAAAGCTTCATCTTCATCATTAAAAGATATTGACATATTTAAAAGTCGTAAAACCGAATGAAAAGGGAAGGGGCAGAAGAGAATTGTTTGTCTTTAAGGCTTTCTAACTCAATGTGTCTCTCTTTCTGTTATCAGAGATAATCTAAACGATATACACAATAATGCGCCCCTATTGGGTATAGAAATATTGTAAGCAGAAAAAATAGTCTTAAAATAAGCTGTTTCACAAGATTTGAATATTGACTAATAAGCAACAGTAAAAGGATGAGCTATTTGTTTCACTCTTCTCTTATATTTGTAATCTCTATGATATTGTCGTCTATGTTGAGAAGAAATGAATTATTTGTACTACCTGTTGATTTATAATGATAATTCATCATTTTGTATTTAAAATAAAAGACCCAAATAGCGTAGGGTTTTCTCATTCCGAATTTATTAATACTGAATCAATTAAAATTACTTTCTTATACGTCCTAAGAAGGTGGGTATGTGGGTACTATTTAAAAAGGAATAAAAACACTTCTTATCAACGCTTTCAAATGCTATTTGGGAAGTTAAGGCATATTATTTCCGTCGACCAGAAAGCAAGTCGGTTTTTATATCTATTTTCCCAGTGAGTCTTGCTTTGTAGACACCATAATTTTCCATGACACGCATCACGTAATTACGTGTTTCTGTATAAGGAATACGTTCAATCCAATCAATGACGTTATCGAGAGATTGTCCTCGAGGATCGCCATAACGTTTTATCCATTCATTGACACGACGGGGACCCGCATTATAGCCAATAAGAGTTAGTATATAGGATCCATTAAAACGTTCTAATTGTTCATTGAGAAAATGGGCACCTAATGTTGCATTATAATGAGCATCACTGCTAAATTTTTTAGGAGACCATGCGATTGAGTATTTTTTTGCCAGTGCTTTTGCTGTTGTAGGAAGCAATTGGAGTATACCTTGTGCACCTGCTTTTGATATGGCTGTTGGATTAAATTCGCTTTCTTGGCGTGCAATGGCATAGATAAGCGATTTTTCTTCTACAGAAATATTAGCAGAAGCTGGTATAGCTCCCAGAGGATGAGAGAGTGCACCGACATTTTTCCCCTGAAAAACAGCCATTTTTCCAATTTTGAGGCTGGTATAATAGTCTCCATTTTTTTCTGCCATAACAGCCAGAAGAGCTAATTCACCGGGGCTTTCTATTTTTTTTCCGAGCTCTCTATAAAAAAATTTAGCAAAATCAGCATAGCCGGCTGCTTCAAGACGTTGAATTGCTTTGATCGCTTTTCGTGCACTAAAATGTTGTCGCTCAGCGGTTGTTGGTTTGGGAAAGAAAACTTTAAGCTTTTTTTGGTTGAGTCGTGCAGCGGCTAATTGACCATAGTAAGTTGCACCAAAATGAGCTGCGCGATGAAAGTATTGCTGGGCATTTTGATGTTCTTTTAGCGTTTCTGCTGTTCGTCCCATCCAGTAATATCCACGTGATGCATAAAAAGGTAAAGAAGAGAGTTGAGGAATACGTGAAAAATGCTGCATTGCCAATTTAGGGTTATGAAGAAACCGTAGTGCATACCATCCTGCATGAAACTCAGCATCGACGGCTAATGCAGATGTTATACCAGTGTGCATTGTAACAAGTTGATAAGCAATTTTGGGTTTGTTTAAATCGAGCATTTCACGAGAAAGGGCGCGTTGTTCTTTCCACAATGAATGAGGGTTCATAAGGTGGAATGCATCTTTTGATGTTTTCATCATGAGTGCTGCTGCAGCATCATATTGCTCTGTTCGTCGAAGATGGCGTATTCGAGCAAACTGAAAAAGAGGATCTTTTTGCCATGATCTCTCTACAACTTTTAATTTTTGTGTAGCTCTAGGATCATTTTTTTCAACGGCCACAAAAGCATTAAAAAGAGATTGAGCATGGGCTAATTTTGCAACGCGTGCTGCTGAATCAAAACGATGTGCATACAGCATAAACTGCATGCGTTTCAAATGATCAATAGGTTTTAATGCAGCGTTTGCATTTTTAAGAACAAATACTTCTTCTTTTGCATTAAGCTGTGTTTTATGCCACCATGGCGCAATAACGTGTTGAGCACGAGTGGTTTGTCCCGTTGCGATAAGTGCTTTAGCGAAAAGAGCCATCCCTTGTGCTGTTTGGGGCGGGTGATGAGAAAATTTTTGGATGATTGCGCGTGTGACGTTGGTTTCGTTAAGAAAAGCACGTTCAGCATTGCGTTGCATCGTTTCTATACCAGGCCATCCTTTTAGCATGTTAATTGCATTAGATATTTCAGAGCTTGGTATATTATTTTGCTTTGATAGTCCTAGCGCCCATGTCAAAATATAACGATCAAGGCTATGTTTTTCCATTGAATTACGAAGATTTATTGTTTTTGCAATATTGTTGTTTGCTAGTGCATCTAATCCAGCTTTTAGTTGTTTGAGTGTCGCAGTATTGTGCGATGTCGTGTGTCTCTGTTGAAGAGGTTCTTGAGCTTCTTGTTTTATGGCAATGGGGGTAGGACGTGTCGAAGGGATTGGTACTTTCCCATGTAAAAGCGGTGTTTGTGCAAGTGCACTTGAAAATAAAATTCTTATTGCCAGTATAAGTGCAGTAAAGGTTGATACGAAAAGAGAGGTGGAAAATACACGCATAGAGAAAAGACCTTGAGACCTTGCTTTTTGTAAAAACTTAAGGATTTATAGAACACAAGCATGAAAAACGCGTTAATATAGACGGCTTATTTTAAAGAAATGTTCAACATTTAAGGAGGGACATTTTCATCTTATGGGGGCTTTTTTTGAAATTCATCTTGCTTCAATGATAGAGCAAGATTATGCTCTATTTAAAATTTATAAAAGGCGATTATAAAAAAAATAAAAGCAAACATTATAGGGAGTTTATCATGCTCAAGGGAGCTATAACTGCGCTTATCACACCGTTTGATAACAAGGGCGCGATTGATGAGAAGGCGTTTTGTGATTTTGTTGAATGGCAGATCACACAAGGGATTAACGGTGTAAGCCCTGTTGGGACAACAGGTGAATCAGCAACGTTAAGTCATGAAGAACATAAGCGGATTATAGAATTGTGTGTTGAGCAGGTTGCAAAGCGTGTTCCTGTTGTTGCTGGAGCGGGATCAAATAGCACAAGCGAGGCTGTAGAGCTTGCACAATACGCGCAAAAAGCTGGTGCAGATGCAGTTTTGGTTGTCACTCCCTATTATAATAGACCAAATCAATCTGGTTTATACAAGCACTTTTCTTCCATTGCCAAAGCTGTTTCTATTCCAATTATAATTTATAATATTCCTGGTCGTTCTATTATCGATATGGCTGTAGAAACGATGAAAGACCTTTATCAAGATTTTAACAATATCATTGGTGTTAAGGATGCAACGAGCAGAATTGAGCGCGTTAGTGAACAAGGTGAAAAGTGTGGAAAAGATTTTGTGCAGCTTTCCGGTGATGATTGTACGGCGTTAGGTTTTAATGCACATGGAGGTATGGGGTGTATTTCAGTTTCCTCTAATGTTGCTCCAAAGCTTTGTGCAGAGCTTCAAGCCGCTTGTTTTCGTGGTGATTATAAAACAGCACGAGAATTAAATGATCGCTTGATGCCTCTTAATCGTGCTGTGTTTATTGAACCTAGTCCAGCAGGTATTAAATATGCTGCTGCAAAATTAGGATTTTGTGGTGATACTGTGCGTTCTCCTATTGTTCCATTAACAGAAAGAACAAAGAAGATTATTGATGCAGCCCTCAGTCATGCTGGTCTTTTAAAAGCATAAAATGATATTGACAAAGCCATGAATAAAAAAAAGAACGCGCCCGTACGGAAAATAATTGCTGACAATCGTAAAGCACGTTTTAATTTTGAAATCCTTAATAATCTCGAGGCTGGTCTTGTCCTTCAGGGAGCGGAAGTGAAGTCCTTACGTTCTAATCATGCCAATATTGCTGAAAGCTATGCGAGTTTTGAGAATGGGGAACTATGGTTAATAAACAGCTATATTCCTGAATATACGCAGGCTAATCGTTTTAATCATGAACCACGACGTTTGCGCAAATTATTACTTTCAAAACGTGAGATGGCACGTTTTTTTAATGCAACATCTCGTGAAGGAATGACACTTGTTCCTCTCAAACTTTATTTTAATGAACGAGGGCGCGTTAAGTTGGAGATCGCTCTAGCGCGAGGGAAAAAGCTTCATGATAAGCGCGAAACGGAAAAAAAACGCGATTGGGGACGTGAAAAAGCAAGACTTTTAAAAAGGTATGGATGACGGATTCGATCTAGATATCCTTTATTTATAGCGCTATTTAAAACAGTTTTAGCATTGATCTAAGTATGTTTTTGCTGCTTGAAAGATTTGGTGAAACATGGCGTCTGTCAAGCGTCCAGTATTTGTATTATAACGAGAACAGTGATAGCTCGAAAAGATGCGTAATCTGCCGATGTTATTGATTTCGCCGTGTCCAAAAGGGTGAGCTAAAACTTTTGCATTAAGGGCACGTATCGTTGAATGGTGCGCAATGGTGCCTAAGGTAATAACGGCTTTAAGTTTGGGAAGATTTGTTAAAAGAGGTGAGAAGAAATAGCGGCACGTGTTAATTTCTGCACCGGTGGGTTTATTTTCTGGTGGAACACAACGAACAGAGTTAACAATTGCTGCATCAATAAGTTCAAGAGTATCGTCTGCTCTTTCTTCAAAGGTTCCTTGGGCAAAACCAAACTTTTTTAAAGTTGAATAAAGTAAGTGCCCAGCATAATCACCAGTAAATGGACGTCCAGTTCGATTTGCTCCGCGTAATCCAGGAGCAAGCCCAACAATAAGAAGGCGTGTTGTATCTGGCCCTTTATAAGGAAAGAATGGGCGCACCGGTGCGTTATACCAACTTGGTTCTTTTGCACGCCAGCCAGCGATAAATTGATGAAGCCTCGGACATAAATTGCAATTTTTGGGTGGTTCTGGGCACAGTGATGTTAATTGGCTATTCATGGTTTTAGGCATCAATCGTTTTTCTATTTTTTGAGTCTTTATAGCGTATATGACGGGTTATGTTTTGATAAACAATCTATAATCTATAATGAATATAAATAAACTTTTTTAGAAGAAAGTTTAATATAAACTTATTGCTCATTATTGTGTAAAGAGAGGTCATTTTTCAGTAATTTATTCGATGAATAAGAGTGCGATACACATGACGTTCAAAGAAAAAAAGTTCTCTCTTTAGATGAAGATATTATCATAAAAAGTATGTATAAGACTGCTGTTATTGCAAAGGATTTAAACAGCAGGTATTCTTTTTAAAAGGATAAGGACTCCAGACAAGTATTTTGTCAAGAAAGACCGTCCTTTGTTTGAAGTCAATCTATTGGAATGCTTTTAAAAGAAATTTTGATAACGAGCATGAATAGGTTATACATTTTTATAAATTTTCCAAGATTTTTTTTAAATAAGTTCTTTAATCAAAAAATATAAAAGTTTGTGTTGTTTTTCTTGTGTTTTATTTTGATTATTGTATATACTCCTTTATCCGCTATTAAATTTTTTTATTTGAGAAAGAGGCATAAATGGCCCGCGTAACGGTAGAAGATTGTATTGATAAAGTTGACAACCGCTTTGAATTGGTACTTTTAGCAGGTCATCGGGCGCGTCAGATTTCACAAGGAGCGCAGATTACGGTTGATCGTGATAATGATAAAAATCCAGTTGTTGCTTTGCGTGAAATAGCAGAAGAAGCATTGTCGCCTGCTGATTTAAAGGAAGACCTTATTCATTCGCTGCAAAAGCATGTGGAAGTAGATGAGCCAGAAATGGCAAGTGGATTTATTACCCATTCAGGTGAAGCTGAAAGTGTTTTTAATACGTCGTCGCAAGAAGAAGGTACTTCATTTGATCATATGTCAGAAGAAGAGCTTTTAGCGGGTATTGAAGGTTTGGTTGTTCCAGAAAAAAGTGACGATTATTAATTGCAGCAATTTATGTTACAGGGGTAAAGATACTTTGTCATGTAAGGAGCAATTATTTTTCGTGTCTTTTATTAATAGGACGTGTTCAATAAAGATTAGGGGTGTGAAAAGATAAAGGATATGCTCGTATGATGCGTCAGTGTGAGCTTGTTGGGCGTGTTCAACGTTACAAGTCTGACGTAGATGAGGCTCTTTTAAACAGGGCCTATGATTATGCAATGAAAAAGCATGCACATCAAAAGCGTGCGTCAGGTGATCTTTATTTTTCTCATCCTTTAGAAGTTGCTGCTATTTTGACAGATATGCGGTTGGATGAGGCAACGATTGCTGTTGCTCTTTTGCATGATACAATTGAAGATACAAGCGCTACACGAGCAGAAATTGATCAGCTTTTTGGTTCTGAAATTGGAAAGTTGGTTGAAGGGCTTACAAAGCTTAATAAGCTTGATCTTGTATCAAAGAAAGCCGTACAAGCAGAAAATCTTCGTAAACTTCTTATTGCTATTTCTGATGATGTTCGTGTTCTTTTAGTCAAACTTGCTGATCGTCTTCATAATATGCGTACCCTTGGTGTTATGCGTGATGATAAACGTCGGCGAATTGCTGAGGAGACGATGGATATCTATGCGCCACTTGCAGGCCGTATGGGTATGCAGGATATGCGTGAGGAATTAGAGGATCTCTCTTTCTTTTATTTAAATCCAGAAGGTTATCGTACGATTACAAATCGACTTTCTGAATTATTGAAACACAACCGTGATTTGCTTTCCACAATTGAAAATGAATTGACAAAACTTTTTTTCGAGCATGGCATTAAAGCAGATGTTAAAAGCCGTCAGAAAAAATCTTATTCAGTCTTTCGCAAAATGGAAAGTAAAGCATTATCTTTTGAACAATTATCGGATATTTTTGGATTTCGTGTGATTGTTGAGTCCGTGAATGATTGTTATCGTGCTCTTGGTGTCATTCATACGACATGGCCAATGGTTCCTGGTCGTTTTAAAGATTATATCTCTATACCAAAGCAAAATGATTATCGTTCTATTCATACAACAATTGTTGGTCCTTCAAGACAACGTGTTGAGTTGCAAATTAGAACGGCTACTATGGATGAAGTTGCTGAATATGGGGTTGCTGCTCATTCCATATATAAAGAGCACGGTTCCAATTATTCGACTGTGAAGTTATCAAGTGAAACGAATGCCTATGCATGGTTGCGTCAAACGATACAATCTTTGTCTGATGGAGATAATCCAGAAGAGTTTTTAGAACATACAAAACTTGAGCTTTTTCAAGACCAAGTTTTTTGTTTTACGCCGAAAGGTCGATTAATTGCTTTTCCTAAAGGAGCTACGCCTATTGATTTTGCTTATGCCGTCCATACAGATATCGGTGATTCTTGTGTGGGTGTAAAAATCAATGGTCGTATTATGCCTTTAATGACCAAATTAAAAAATGGTGATGAGGTTGATATTATTCGCTCACACGCTCAAATTCCGCCAGCAGCATGGGAATTTCTTGTTGTCACGGGTAAAGCACGTTCAGCTATTCGACGAGCAAGTCGTGCAGCGGTACGTAAACAATATTCGGGTTTAGGATATCGTATTCTCGAGCGTTCATTTGAATATATGGGAAAGCAATTTTCAAAAGACCTTTTGAAGAAAGTTTTGCCACGTTTAGCACGTAAAGATGTAGAGGATGTATTGGCTGCTGTTGGGCGTGGAGAGCTGTTTTCCGCTGATGTAATTAAAGCGGTTTATCCTGATTATCAAGATCACCGTGTGGTACAAAAGTCATCTTTTAAGCCTGGGGAAGAAGGTTGGTTTAATATTGAAAATGCTCAAGGTATGATTTTTAAAGTTCCAGAAAATGAAAAGAATGCAATGGTCGAGAATCATCAATCTAAAGCCTTGCCTATTAGAGGAACCCGTGGAGATATCCCCGTACGTTTTTCACCGGAAGGAGCAGTACCTGGAGATCGGATTGTTGGTATTATGCAGCCAGGAGCTGGGATTGTTATTTATCCAATACAGTCTTCAGCTTTGATGGCGTATGATGATCAGCCAGAACGATGGATTGATGTCCGCTGGGATATTGATGCCCAAATGAATGAACGTTTTCCTGCACGGATGAATATTTTAGTTGTAAATAGTCCTGGTTCTTTGGCTGAAATTACACAAATAATTTCTGCTAACGATGCCAATATCCAAAATTTATCTTTTATCCGTACAGCACCAGATTTTACAGAAATTATGATTGATTTGGAAGTGTGGGATTTAAAACATTTGAATCGTATTTTTTCTCAGTTAAAAAAGGCAGGTTCAGTAAGTACAGTACGGCGGGTTCATGGATAAAAAGAAAGATTTTGCAATGAATACACAAGATGTCATTGATATTTTTAAACAAGCAGATGCTATTCTAGAAGGGCATTTTATTTTAACATCGGGGCGCCATAGTGCGACTTATATGCAAAAAGCGAAAGTATTCATGCATGCTGACTTGACGGAAAAGTTATGTCGTGGATTGGCTGAAAAAATCAAAAAATCTATTGAGGGAAAAATTGACTATGTTGTTGGTCCCGCAATTGGCGGTCTTATTCCTTCCTATGAAACTTCACGTCACCTTGGTGTTCCTTCTCTTTGGGTAGAGCGTGTAAATGGCATCTTTGAATTGCGTCGTTTTGAAATCAAGAAGGGTGCACGGGTTGTTATTGTTGAAGATATTGTAACAACGGGTCTTTCCATTCGTGAGACTGTTGAAGCGCTTGTTGCAGCAGGAGCAGAGGTATTGGCCAGTGCATGTATCCTTGATCGTTCTGGTGGTAAGGTCAATGTTGGAGTTCCATTGATTGCGCTTGCTGAATACGAGATAACCTCTTATGCTAGTGATGCACTTCCTGCAGAGCTTTCTGTTCTTCCCGCGATTAAACCAGGCAGTCGAAATATTTAATTGTCGTTCTATTTTTTTTGTGCAAAAGCTTAAAAAGATTAATTTGGATGATATAGATTATTTCATCATCAAAAGATGTATATTGAGAGTCATATGCTTTTTCGTCGTCGAAAACCAATAGATTTTGTAACGCGTATTCGACTTTGGTTATGGCCACGTCGTTCATTTTCTCGCTCATTTTGCTACATACATAAACGTATTTTGCGTATATCAGCAACACCGCATGAAGTAGCATTAGGGGTTGCTGTTGGCGTTTTTTTAGCTTGTTCACCTTTCTTTGGGCTGCATATTATTTTGGCAATATTTTTTTCTTGGCTTTTGCGTGCAAACTTTGCTGCCGCAATCATTGGGACAATTTTTTCTAATCCACTCACATTTTTATTGATTGTCATGGCTGATTATAAAGTAGGGTATTTTTGTTTATCACTTTTTAGCGATGTCAAAGAGATTTCTCTTTCGCAAATTCGTGCTCTATTTAATGGTTTGACATTGTCAAATCTCTCTCTCCTCTTTAAAGGCGCATGGGACACAATTATGAGTCCTATGATTTTAGGGGGAACTCTTTTAGGTATTGTTTTTGGTGGTTTATCTTATATAGGTGTTTACAGAGCAACGGTTCGTTTTAAACAAAAGCGATATCAAAAGATTATAAAAAAAAGGCGTTTAAAGAAGCGCTCATCGTAAGAAAGATCGGGTAATATCTTATGATTATTGGTCTTGGAAATGATCTGGTTGATATACGACGTATTGAGAAAATGTTGGTTCGTTATGGTGAGCGTTTTATCCAACGTATTTTTACGGATATTGAAAGAAATAGATCTGAAAATCTCAAAAAAAGCTCCTCTTCCTATGCAAAAAGATTTGCTGCTAAAGAAGCATGTGCTAAAGCCTTAGGAACGGGAATCGCTTGTGGTATCAATTGGAAAGACATGGGGGTAGTCAATTTGCCATCTGGTAAACCAATAATGCAATTAACAAATCGTGCGCAAATACAACTTCAAAAGTTATTACCTCCTCATCATGATGCAGTTATTCATCTTAGTATAACAGATGATTTTCCTTGGGCACAGGCATTTATTATTATCGAAGCACTTCCACGTGGATAGATGGCGTGAGAGATTGTGCTTTTGTTATTTGAATATTATGATGAAAAAAATTATATCTGTGATGAGAAGGCAGTTGGTGATGATCCAAAAAGATAAAGTGCATAAAAAAGAAAAAAAAGGTGGGCTTCGTGAATTTATTTCTGTTTTAATACAGGCTCTACTTTTAGCAGCGTTTATTCGGACACTTTTTTTCCAGCCGTTTAGTATTCCTTCCGGTTCAATGCGTCCTACTTTGTTGGTGGGAGATTATCTGTTTGTTTCTAAGTATGCATATGGGTATTCTCGTTTTTCCATCCCCTTTTCTCCTCCTCTTTTTTCTGGACGGATTTGGGCATCTCAACCTCAACGTGGAGATGTGGTCGTTTTTCGCTTACCAAGTAATCCGAAGATTGATTATATAAAACGCGTCGTTGGGCTACCAGGTGATCGTATACAAGTCCGTCAAAGTGTCCTTTATATTAATGATGAGGCTGTTTCACGTCACTTTATGGGGGAGATTGATAATTCTGATATAACGGAAGTGAACTATCCTGTTGAGGTTTATCGCGAGACAATGCCTAACGGTGTCAGTTATGATACACTTGATTTAGCTTTCATCCCGAAAGTTGATGATACAGAAGTCTTTGAAGTTCCTCAGGGACATTACTTTATGATGGGGGATAACCGCGACAATTCAGATGATAGTCGTTTAGATGTAGGCTATGTTCCAGAAGAAAATCTTATTGGTCGCGCGAGCGTGATTTTCTTTTCTATCAGTAATGGTTCAAGTGCTTGGCAGATTTGGCGTTGGCCATTTGATGTGCGTTGGAAACGTTTGTTTTCTTTCATAAATACGGTTCATGATTTGCCGCTTATCAAGCAAGGAAACAACGATGAAACGTCTCATGATTGATCAGCTTTTCAAGCTGACGGGGCATCGTTTTAAAGATGAAGAGAGGTTAAAGAAGGCATTAACACACTCGAGTGTACAAGATTCGGAACAGGGGAATTATGAACGACTAGAGTTTCTAGGGGATCGGGTTTTAGGGCTTTTGATTGCAGAGATGCTGTATCAACTTTTTCCTCAGGCAAGTGAAGGTGAATTATCAGTCCGTTTAAATCATCTGGTCAATGCACAGACATGTGCTGATATTGCGCGTGAAATGAGACTTCCTGATATGATCCGTGTTGGTTTTGAGATGAAAAATTTTGAGGGGCGTCGACTTATCAATATGCATGCAGATGTCGTGGAAGCTTTGATTGCCGTAATATATCTCGATGGAGGATTGGAAAGTGTTCGCCCTTTTATTCAAAAATATTGGCAAAGTAGGGCAAAGAAAATGGATGCTGGTCGACGTGATGCCAAGACAGAATTACAGGAATGGGCGCATATCCAAGGCAATGCACAACCACATTATCAGGTTATAAAACGTTCAGGTCCAGATCACGATCCTGTTTTTATGGTAGAGGTCAGTATTTCTGGGTTTGCTTCAGAGATTGGGCAGGGAAGCTCCAAAAGATATGCTGAAAGAATGGCAGCTGAAAAAATTTTGCGACGAGAGGGTGTATGGAAAACAGTGGGAAAAAATAATCATGAGTGACGTTATGAAAACGCGTTCTGGGTTTGTTGTGCTTATTGGGATGCCTAATGCCGGTAAATCGACATTGGTTAATCAATTGGTTGGAACAAAGGTTTCAATTGTAACACATAAGGTACAAACAACACGAACTTTAATCCGCGGTATTGTCATTCATGATGATGTGCAAATTGTGTTGGTCGATACACCGGGTGTTTTTCGTCCCCATAAGCGCTTAGAACGAGCCATGGTCTCTGCTGCTTGGGGAGGGGCTAAGAGCGCTGATGTTCTGCTTGTTTTAATTGACGCTCAAAGTGGTCTTTCGGATGAAGTTGATATGATGTTAGATATTGTAAACAATATGAAACAAGAAAAAGTTCTTGTTCTTAATAAGGTTGATACAGTTGTTAAATCATCTCTTCTAGCGTTAACCACTAAAATAAATGAACGTGTAAAGTTTGCGCAAACATTTATGATTTCTGCTCTAAACGGTTCTGGTTGCAAGGATTTACTTCATGCGTTGAGTAACATGATGCAGGAAGGACCATGGTATTATCCGGAAGATCAAATTTCTGATATGCCTATGCGTCATCTTGCTGCTGAAATTACGCGTGAAAAACTTTTTCTTCGTCTTCATGATGAACTTCCTTATTCCTCAACGGTTGAAACAGAAAACTGGGAAGAGCGTTCAGATGGTTCCGTTAAAATTAATCAAGTTATTTATGTCGAGCGTGAGAGTCAGAAAAAAATTGTCTTAGGAGCAAAAGGCGATACAATTAAAGCGATTGGTCAAGCAGCACGTAAAGAACTCATGGAAATTATGGATCAAAAGGTTCATCTTTTTCTCTTTGTGAAAGTGCGCGATAATTGGGATACCGATCCAGAACGTTATCGTGAAATGGGATTGGATTTTTTAAAATAAGATTTTTAAAAATAATTAAAGTAAAATGAAGTGGAAAGAACAAGCCGTTATACTTGGTACGCGCCAATATGGTGAAACAAGTGTTATTCTTGAGATTATGACACGTGAACATGGTCGTTATATGGGAGTGGTAAAAGGGGGGCGCTCGCGTCGCATGGCAGCTCTTCTTCAACCTGGAAATTTTGTGGAGGCTGAATGGTGGGCTCGTTTAGACGAACATTTGGGACTTTTTCGGCTTGAAGCTCTTGATTTACATGCGGCACGATTAATCTGTCTACCAGAAGCACTTTATGCTTTGCAATTGATAGCTTTTCATTTGCGGCTTCTTCCCGAACGTGATCCGCACCCCATTTTATATGATATTTTACACCTTTTTATGCAGAATTTTGATGAACCATTTGTAAATGCAGAATTGCTTGTACGTTTTGAAATGCGGCTTCTTGAAGAACTTGGTTTTGGTCTTGATTTATCTTGTTGTGCTGCAACAGGTCGTCAGGAAAGGCTTCATTACGTATCACCAAAATCTGGTCGGGCTGTCTGTGAAGAAGCAGGAGAACCTTGGAAAAAAAAACTTCTTATTCTACCACAGTTTCTTGTACAAAGAATGACTCGTCCTGCTGATTTTAGTGATATAATAAATGGTTTTATACTGACGGGTTTTTTTCTTATGCGTCATGTCTGGGAGCCACGAGATATAAAGCAGCCGTCAGTGCGCATGAATTTGATACAATTGTTTGAGCGCCAATTTGGTGTACAGGCATTAATTTGTTGATCTGATGATAATTGAATGGGAAAATGAGAATTTTAAAGACAATTGCTGAAGTTCGCCAATATACTTCAGAGGAACGACGTTTAGGTTTTTCGATTGGTTTTGTTCCAACAATGGGGGCATTGCATGATGGTCATCTTGCATTAGTACAGTATGCAAGAGCAATGTGTGATCGCGTAGTAGTTTCTATTTTTGTCAATCCAAAGCAATTTGGACCTCATGAAGATTTTTCTCAATATCCAAGAGATTTGAAGGGCGATTGTGCTTTGTTAAAAGAAGCAGGTGTTGAATGTGTTTTTGCTCCTTCTGTAGATGAAATGTGGCCACCAGGAAATGACACAATTGTACAAGTGAAAAAATTATCACGTATTTTGATGGGAAAATTACGTCCAGGGCACTTTTGTGGTGTAACAAGCGTTGTTGCTAAACTTTTTAACATTGTCCAACCAGATAAGGCTTTTTTTGGGGAAAAAGATTTTCAACAAATTTTAATTATTCGGCGTATGGTTGAAGATTTGGCTTTTCCTATTGAAATCGTTGGAGTTCCTATTCTACGGGAGTCAGATGGTGTAGCTTGTTCTTCACGCAATCAGCTTTTAACATTAGAAGATCGTAAAGCTGCCAAAATTCTTCCTGAAAGTGGAAAAGCTGCTGAAAAGCTTTACCATGAAGGTGAACGGTCGGTTGATAAATTATGCAAAACTGTTCATGATATTTTACAACAAGAAACGCGTGCAATCATTGAAGCGATAGATTTACGGGATATGGAAAATTTATGCGTGATTAGAGGAACATTGAATAAACCAGCAGTTTTACTTCTTACTGTCCGCTTTGGTGAGGTAAGGCTGATTGATCAATATATATTGCAAGAGAAGGGTGAAAAATGAGTGTACATAAAACCGTAAAGCGTATAACATCTTCCGAAATACGTGCAAGAAAGGGACAACAGCCAATTGTTTCTTTAACAGCTTATCAAGCTTATACTGCGCGGATTGCTGATCCATATTGCGATATCCTTTTGGTTGGTGATAGCGTTGGGATGGTTGTGTATGGGTTTGAGACAACGCTTCCTGTTAATTTAGATATGATGATTTTACACGGGAAAGCCGTGGTGCGTGGATCTCAAAAAGCTCTTGTGGTTATTGATATGCCTTTTGGTTCTTATGAAGAAAGTCCAGAACAAGCTTTTTTTAATGCATCGCGTATTCTTGCTCAAACGGGGTGTGGTGCAGTTAAGCTTGAAGGGGGTGTTTATATAGCAGAAACAATAGATTTTTTGTGTAAACGTGGCATTCCAGTGATGGGGCACATTGGTCTTACACCCCAGGCGGTGAATCGTTTTGGTGGCTTCAAAACACAAGGACGCAAGGAGAATGATTGGCAAAGAATTGAAGCAGATGGAGCAGCGATTGAAGAGGCAGGTGCTTTTGCTGTTGTTTTAGAAGGGATTGTCGAACCTTTAGCGGTGAAACTGACAAATAAGCTTTCTATCCCTACGATCGGTATAGGGGCGTCTAATCAATGTGATGGACAAGTATTGGTTATGGAAGATATGTTGGGCTATGGTTCTCATGTGCCAAAATTTGTACGCCGTTATGGAGACCTTGAACAAGCCATGGAAACTGCAATAAAGAATTATGCAGAGGATGTCACATCTCGTGCTTTCCCAGCGGATAATGAAGTTTATAAACTAAAATAAACTTCAGTTTAAGATGAAAGGTTTGACAAGAGAACATTTGTTGTTTTGATAATAAATGTGCATTATTTAATATATTTTGTATACAATTTGAGCTGTGATTTTTTCCATTTCTTGAATGGAGTCACGCCTCTCATGCAAAACAGAACGCCATTGGGTCGCTAATTCACGTGCTTTTTTAAAGAGAGCTTTCTTAAGGCACCCAATCCTATTTCGCGACGGCGTTCGTGAATAATATAGTAGTAAGTCCCTTATGAAGTGTATAAAATTTATAGAGCACTCCCGTCTTTACGCTTCATAAGAAAGCAAGCCGGCATCATCACACACTTTGCCAATTTTCAATGCTGCGACAGCGCTTAGCACTTGAGATGGTTCATAAGAAGCATTTTAACTCTTTCTTTAAAAAATTTTACCCACACGCCAGCCCCGCTTGTGGTGTGCAAGAGAATGATTTTGATTGATTCAATATAAACAGATTTGAAATGAGTGAAGCTTACGATATTAGGAGCTCTCATTCAAAATGAAAAAACAATGAATTATTATTATAAGTCAGTGTGATGAGTCTGTAATGACAAGGAATCAACAATGCGAAGAGTCTATAATCTTTGGGCATCTAAGTCATTAAAGCGCGTTAAAAATGCGTTTTCAATGTGTTGTGTAGAATAAGGGGATAAATTAAGATCATCGGGTAGAATATTATTGGGAGAGCCAAAATAGTGAAGGGCTTCTTCTGTATTAAATCCAGCAAGCGTAATCGCTTCATAATAGGCAGCAATACGGTCGGCTTGTTTAATTTTTTTTAAAAGTTTTTGAGAAAGATCAACGGGAAGAGAAAAGCGCATGTGGATAGCATCTTGGATGCGCTTTTCAACGCGTTCATATTGTTTTCCTATGACAGCTTTAAAAGGGGAAATCATATCGCCGATGACATATTCTGGAGCATCATGAAGAAGGGTATAAAGACATTCATTGCTTCCCGATTGTGGAAAAAGTTTTTGAAATATTTGTTCAACCAAAAGTGAATGTTGTGCAACAGAATAGGCATGCTCTCCTCGTGTTTGACCGTTCCAACGTGCTACGCGAGCAAGTCCATGGGCAATATCTTCAATTTCAACATCAAAAGGAGAAGGGTTGAGAAGATCAAGTCGCCTTCCAGAGAGCATTCTTTGCCAAGCGCGGGCTTCTCCATTTTTTAATAATTCAGCTTTAGCCATGAGTGTTTTCTATAGTATTTTCAGGAAAGGTAAAATTCATATTTTCAGCAATGCTTATAGTGACAGGAATGTTTTTTACAGTAAAGGGGATGTTATGATCCATAGCATCTTTGACGTGGTCAATACGCATTAAAGCAAGAGCCTCATTTTCTACACATGTTCCCAAGTAGCCAAGCACTTTTGTTCCTGCTTCAATGCTAGATTGAGGGGTTAATTTACACTGGCCTTTTACAATAAAAATACGGCGACGTGCTGCACGGCGGTGGTGCATTCGTGAAACAATTTCTTGTCCAATATAACATCCTTTATTGAATGCAAGTCCATTGATTTGATCGTAATTAATATCATGAGGAAAGACTTTGCCAATTTCATAGTCTTGATCACTTTCCGCAATTGCATAACGGATACGCAATTGATTCCATGTGTCATGATATTCTGAAGTCAAAAAAGGTTTTTTACCATAGATTCGTATTATTTTTTCTTGTTGTGGGAAGCGTTTATCAACAAAACTTGAATCAAAATTTAAAGCATCTGATTCATTATTCAAAGAAACTGTAACAAGCTCTTGGAATGGTTGTGTAATTTCTACTTTTTTGCGCAGCTTATAGAGCAACAGACGCTTATGGAGCGTATCAGCTAAAGGCATTCTGATATCAATCAAGTAACCATCTTCTTTTTTTCCGATAAGAAAATCAGCAAGAACCTTTCCTTGTGGGGATAAAAGGGCTCCAGGGAAAAGTTCCTGTGGACTGATTTTTTTTACATCTGTCGTGATCAGGGATTGTAGAAAATCTGTTGCTTCTTCACCTGTAATTTGAATAAGCCCGCGGTTTTTTAAGCAAATGGCATTTTGTTTTTCAATCATGGTTCTTGCCTTTCTGCTCAAAGTTACATAATCGATAAGTGAGCAATATGTAAGGAGCGTGGTTATGTTTAAAACATTTGATACAATTTTTAAAGGTGCAACACTTGTGAATCATGATGGAAGAAGCAAGCGTGATATTGGTATTACAAATGGTCGTATTGCTGAAATAGGCGACCTTACATGTGCATCGGCTAGTGAGGTCATTGATTGTACGGGGCTTCATATTTTACCAGGAGTTATTGATAGCCAAGTGCATTTTCGTGAGCCAGGAAATGAATATAAGGAGGATTTGGAAAGTGGCTCGTATTCTGCTGTGTTAGGGGGTGTTACGGCAGTTTTTGAAATGCCTAATACCAATCCATTGACAACATCAGAAGAAACATTAAGCGATAAGGTTCAACGCGCATTTCATCGAATGCATTGTGATTTTGCATTTTGGGTTGGAGGAACGCGTGAAAATGCTCATGAACTATCTGAATTAGAAAGACTTCCTGGTGCGGCTGGAATTAAAGTTTTTATGGGGTCCTCTACCGGTGATCTTTTGGTTGATGATGATGAAAGTGTACGCCTTATTTTGAAGAATACACGCCGTCGTGCGGCTTTTCATTCTGAAGATGAGGCGAGGCTCAAAGAGCGTAAAATATTGCGTATTGAAGGGGATGCATCGTCACATCCGATTTGGCGTGATGAAGTTGCGGCATTAAAATGTACGCAGCGTTTGGTAAAAATTGCTCATGAGACGAAGGCTCGGATTCATGTGTTACATCTTTCGACAGAAGAAGAAATTGATTTTCTAAAAAAACATAAGGATGTTGCAACAATTGAAGTGACACAACATCATTTGACGCTCACGGCTGATGATTATAAGAAGTTTGGTACATTAATTCAGATGAATCCGCCTATTCGTGAGCCGCGCCACCGTGACGCTCTTTGGTACGGTGTTCAACAAGGAATTATTGATGTCTTAGGTTCAGATCATGCGCCTCATACTCTTGAAGAAAAACTTCAACCTTATCCCTCTTCACCTTCAGGTATGACAGGCGTGCAAACAACAGCAGCAATTATGTTGACACATGTGAATGCAGGAAAAATATCTCTTGAACGTTTTGTTGATCTCACTTCACATGGCCCTAGTCGTATTTTTGGTATAAGTTGTAAAGGGCGCATTGCTGTTGGGTTTGATGCTGATTTAACCATTGTTGATCTTAAGCGAGAAGAAATTATTACGAATAGCTTAATTGGTTCGCGTACCGGTTGGACACCTTATGATGGTCAAAAAGTTAAAGGTTGGCCTGTTGGGACTATTATCCGTGGTATGCGCGTTATGTGGGAAGGTGAAATTGTTACACCTTCACAAGGAGAGCCTGTTAAATTTATAGAAACTTTGGTGTAAAAAAAATTAAAATTATAAGTATGCCGTAAAATACCATCTTTTAGAGTGGTGATATAGGGTATGTCAGCCTCTTTGGCACATAAGTGTTTTTTTATGCGTGGTAAATATTTTTAGGCTTGTTTTTAGAAACTATGAAGCAAATTACATGAGTGGGAAGCCAAGAGGAAACTTATTCAACAAGAACCTAGATTATTTACAGAGCAAATTTAGTTAAAAATCTTTGTCCGTTAAAGTGTGGGGAGGAAGCCAAAGAACAGTTTTGTATGGGGAAAAAGGCGCATATGAATAAAAGCGTATCAAGACATTATTCTTTAAACGTCTCTCTATTTTCAGAGCTGGTTTATTGCTCCCCGCATTTGTGAAAGGAGTATCATTGATATCGCTAAGATTGAGAGAGCTACTTTTTGTATAGATTAATTATTTATAATGCATGAGGAGGTTTTCAGATAAAATTCTTCCTTCCTCAATGTATCTTTGGTTGGCTTCAATGGCTGCTTGTGTACAATGATGATAATTTTCTGAGAAAGCACGATACGCTTCATTAAACGCTTCATAAAAATAAGCACGTCTTTGTGGAATGGGGCGTTCTGCTTCAATCAGTGCATTCATATAGTCATACCATTGGTTTGTTGGAGGCTCGCAAAGATTTTGGAGAGAATGCAATGATCCCAAAATTTCTGCTAGTCGGAGTAATTTTTTTTCATAAGGTGGAGATTGTTGTGCAAAGGTTGGCATTGAAATGACAAGAAATATTAAAATAATGATGTTTATCAATCTATTATGCATTATTTTTATTGCTTTCTTTGAATAAAACTCTGTAAAGATAAAATAATTTTGTCATGAGAACGGTGTAAAAAATAAAGTTAATTGCTACATTATTCTCAATTATTGATTATAAAATATAGGGCGTAAGAGGTAGTAAGGAACCCATTGTGGAATATTGAAAATACTGACGAAGCTTTGTGTGGTTAAAAATTTAAGATTTTCTGCCTGCAAGCTATCTATTTTTCACATAGATTTATATTGTATTGCCTATAGATTTTTTTCTAAGCTCATTTTCTTTAAGGAGGGAAAGCATCTCTAATGATAGAACGCTTTTGTCCAATCAAATAAAATAGATTGTTTTTATGATAAACGATGAATACAGCCGTAAATACAATGGGAAAATGGTAAGAAGAATTTACTATAAGATACAAGTTTTTAGCTTAAACCGCGTAATACAATGATTTGAGATAAGATACATCTAAAAGGATCGGTGCATAATATCGTCCATGGAGTCAATAAATGAAAGAGTTGCGATTTTATAATACGCTAACACGTAAAAAAGAAAAATTTACACCAATAGATGCGACAAGAGTACGTCTTTATGTTTGTGGACCGACAATTTATGATTATGCGCATATAGGAAATGCACGTCCTGTTATTGTTTTTGATATTTTATTTCGCTTATTGCGTCATGTTTATGGCAATGAGCATGTTCTATATGCGCGTAATATTACAGATGTCGATGATAAAATTAATGCACGAGCAGCTAGCGAATATCCAAACGTATCATTGAATGAGGCTATTCGTCACTTAACAGAACGTACATATTCTCAGTTTCAACAAGATACCATAGCACTTGGTTGTCTGTTGCCAACCAGTCAGCCACGCGCCACTGAGCATTTAGAGGAGATGCGCTCTTTAATTGAAAGGTTGCTTGAAAAGGGGCACGCTTATGAAGCGGAAAATCATATATTATTTTCTGTAAGTAGCATAAAAAATCCTCCCCATTATGGGGCATTTGCAAATCGTTCTTTAGATGAAATGAGGGCGGGGGCGCGTATCGATGTTGCTGCTTATAAAAGGGAAGAGATGGATTTTGTTTTGTGGAAGCCTTCTGTGGAAGGAGAACCAGGTTGGGAATCACCGGGCGGAATTCCTGTTTTAGGTCGTCCAGGTTGGCATATTGAATGTTCTGCAATGTCAATGGCAAAGTTATTAGCGCCCTATGGCGGTGGTTTAACCTGTGATGATCCGACCGCCAATGTTTTTGATATCCATGGTGGTGGAATTGATTTAATTTTTCCTCATCATGAAAATGAGATTGCACAAAGTTGTTCAGCTTTTGGGACGGAGCGAATGGCTAATTTTTGGATACATAATGGTTTTTTACAAGTTGAAGGCAAAAAGATGTCGAAAAGCTTTGGCAATTTCATAACTATTCGTTCTATTTTAGAGAATAATTTGGGGGAGTTTAATGGTATTTTAACCGATGAAATGAAGCAAAATTGGGCTGGTTTGTCTGCGCGTTTTTCGATGTTGCAAACGCATTATCGTGAACCATTAAATTGGACAGCACAGCGTTTAATACAATCGAGCAGCGAACTGTATCGTTGGTATGAATGGCTTCGCAGCAAAAAGAGTGAGATGAAAAACAATGAAGCAATTGATGATACTTTGATAGATGCACTTAGTGATGATCTTAATACTCCAAAAGCACTGACTCTTTTGCGAAAATTTTATAAAGAAGGAAATGCTTTGGCTCTTCTGAATGGGATGAATTTATTAGGATTGTTAAGACAAGAATGGATTAAAGAAATAGATTGCCCATTATTTATGAGAAAAACTTTCCTTGATACAAAATTTATTGATCAGCGCATTGCCGAAAGACTAAGACTTATCCATAATAAAGAGTGGGAAGCTGCGGATACAATTCGTGATGAGCTTGCAGCCGAGGGGGTTCTTTTAAAAGACAGTAAGGATCCGCAGAGTGGTGAGCGCATAACTGTGTGGGAAATAAAACGATTTTAATTTCTCTATTCCTGCAGCTTCATAAAAAAGGAGAATATGATGGAATTTTTATATCATTATGGATATATCGCGCTTAAACTGGCTGTAGGTCTTGTTGCCTTCTTATTTATTTTAAGAACGACGGGGCGGGGGAGTCTTAGTCAGATGACACCAGTTGATTTGGTCAGTAATTTTGTCATGGGAGGTATTATTGGAGGAGTTATTTATAATCAGAATATTAGTAGCATTCAATTATTGCTTGTTTTATTCATCTGGCAAACCTTGATTACATCTTTTAATTTTATTGCACGCTATTCAGTTTTTTTTCGTCGTCTTATTGCAGGGCGGAATGTCACATTAGTTTTAGATGGAGTTTTCCAAATGGATAAGATTAAGAGCTTAGGGATCAATATTAATGATCTCATTACGATGTTACGTCTTAAAGGGTGTCACTTACATGAAGCTGCTTTTGTTCGTTTGGAAACCAATGGTGATTTCACTGTCATTAAAAAGGAAGAGGGAAAGAAATCGACGATTTTAATAGAAAATGGTGAAGTTATTGATGAGGGACTTAAAGAGATTGGTAAAACAAAAAAGTGGCTTCAGGCAGAATTGAAAAAAAAACATGTAAAAGTTGAAAGTTTATTCGCAGCAGAGTGGTATGAAAATATAGATCAAAATAATAAATTGTATAGTGGATTATTTCTTGTTCCTTTTTCAAAAACAGTCTAACTTCAAAAAACGGGTAGGTATAGCTTATTGGAAGCTCCGTAATGAAGAGATGAATCTATAAACAACCACAGAGGGTATTTTACCTGTTTGTGCGGATGATAGAGAAGTAAGGACTTTATGAAACGCAATGAAATGACAAAAACTGTATCATCAGATACAGGGAGAACTCTGCACACACTTTACAATTTATGGCCCTATATGTGGCCAGTAGGTCGGCGTGATCTAAAAATGCGTGTGTTGTGGGCAATATTTTATCTTGTTTTGGCTAAGCTCGTTCTCATATCTGTACCGTATTTCTTTAAATATTCTACGAATGTGCTTGATTCAAGCTTTCAGCCACCTAAATGGTTCCCATCCAGTTGGATTATTCCCATCATGCTCGTTTTGGCATACAATGTCGCGCGTATTATGCAGGCTGGATTAAATCAATTACGCGATTCTCTGTTTGCCACTGTTGGTCAATACGCTGTTCGTCAATTAGCTTATAAAACCTTTGTACATATGCATGAGTTATCTTTGCGATTTCATTTGGAACGCCGAACAGGTGGGCTTTCTCGTGTGATTGAGCGTGGAACAAAAGGAATTGAAGCGATCGTAAGATTTTCAATTCTTAGTACAGTACCAACAGTTTTAGAATTTATATTAACGGCACTGGTATTTTACATAAGTTATGGGTGGCATTATCTTCTCATCGTTGTTGCAACAGTTGGATTATATATCGTGTTTACCATTAAGGCGAGTGATTGGCGTATTCGCATTCGGCAAAAAATGAATACAGCGGATACTGAGGCGAATACTCGCGCTGTTGATTCTCTTTTGAATTTTGAAACGGTCAAATATTTTGGTAATGAAACTCTAGAAGCCGATCGATTTGATGCTTCTATGGTAGGTTATGAAAAAGCCGCAACAAAGATTTGGACATCGTTAAGCTGGCTTAATTTTGGTCAGACTCTTATCTTTGGTATTGGAATGACGATCATGATGCTGATGTCAGCTTATGAAGTTTTTTATAAGACACAAACTTTAGGAGATTTTGTTTTTATTAATGCGCTTTTAATGCAACTTTCCATTCCACTAAATTTTATTGGTTCAATGTATCGTGATATTCGACAAGGTTTAACGGATATTGAAGCAATGTTTGATCTTTTAGATGTTCAGAAAGAGATCGTTGATAAATCGGATGCTAAACCGTTAGAGATAAGCGATGGGACCATTTGTTTTCATCAGGTAAAGTTTTCCTATGATTCGAGACGTCAGATTCTCAGAGATATTGATTTTGAAGTTCCTGGAGGAAAAACAGTCGCTATTGTCGGTCCATCGGGTGCCGGTAAATCTACTATTTCTCGGTTGCTTTTTCGGTTTTATGATGTTGATGCAGGCTCTATCACAATTGATGGGCAGGATATTCGTGACGTAACACAAAAGAGTTTGCGTGAAGCGATTGGCATGGTCCCACAAGATACGGTGTTATTTAATGATACAATTGCCTATAATATTTGCTATGGGCGTCCAAGTGCTACAGATGAAGAGATGCGCAAAGCTGCTGAAATGGCACAAATATCAAAATTTATTGAAATTTTACCGGAAGGTTTTCAGTCTATGGTAGGAGAGCGAGGTCTCAAATTATCAGGTGGTGAAAAACAACGCGTGGCTATTGCTCGGACACTTTTAAAAGCTCCTCCACTTCTTATTCTAGATGAAGCAACGGCGGCTCTTGATACGGCGACGGAACAGGAAATTCAACAAGCATTGGATATTGTAAGCCGTGGACGTACAACATTGATTATTGCTCACCGTCTTTCTACTGTTATCAATGCGGATGAAATTTTAGTTCTTAAAAGTGGTCGTATTATTGAAAATGGGACGCATACAGAGCTTTTACGCAAGAAAGGTCTTTATGCTTCAATGTGGAATAAGCAGCTTGAAGCATCGCAAGCGGAAGAAAAATTACGTAAAATGCGTGAAGAAGATGAGACGAGTGTTGTTAATCGTAAAAAATAAATAGAGCAAAATGTAATCTATATCTTTATATGGAGTGATTGATTAAATACATAAAAAGACACAAGAGGAACAAAAAGCTTTGTTGCTTGTTTAAGTTTACGATGAATAGGAAATTATATGAGTATTCTGCAATCTTTCCATAATAGCTTTGTACCGGTTCATAAAGAAGGTTATCCTTTTATTGTAGCGTTTTTTGTTATTTCGCTCATTCTTGGTTGGATATGGAGTCCGTTGTTTTGGTTTGGTCTCGTTCTCACGGTGTGGTGTGTATACTTTTTCCGTGATCCAGATCGTGTGATCCCTTTGAATTCAAATTGGGTTATGTCGCCTGCAGATGGGCGTATTTCATTTGTGGAATCATGTGTTCCACCTGAAGAATTAGGATTAGGGAAAGATGAAATGATCCGTATTTCCATTTTTATGGATGTTTTTTCATGCCATATTAATCGTATTCCTATCAGTGGTACAGTAGAGTCTATCGTTTATCAGCCAGGTCGATTTACTAATGCTGACTTTGATAAAGCTAGTCAGTTTAATGAGCGTAATGGGGTGGTAATTGATAGCAAACATGGTAAAATTGGTGTCGTACAAATAGCGGGAATGTTTGCGCGCCGGATTGTTTGCTGGTCAAAAGAAAACGATGCCGTTATGACTGGTGAGCGATTTGGATTGATTCGTTTTGGTTCTCGCCTTGATGTTTATATACCAACTGAAATGAAATTGCGTGTTGCAGTTGGACAGACAGCAATTGCTGGAGAAACAGTTTTGGGTTCTTTTGATGATAAGAGTGCCACAACGGACTTCAGATACGATTAGGACTCACAATGAAAAATTTTTCGCCATTTTCTTCATTCAATCCTGAGGGGCAGCATGATGATGTTGCAAATCGGCGGCGTTCACCTACATCAATGCGGTATGTCATTCCTAATATCATTACTATTTTAGCAATTTGTGCAGGGATGAGCAGCATTCGTTTGGCTTTTGAACATCGCTATGAAGCTGCTATTTTAATGGTGCTTTTGGCCGCAGTTTTAGATGGTGCTGATGGTCGCATTGCCCGTTTAATAGATGGTAGTTCATCTTTTGGGGCACAGATGGATTCTCTTGCTGATGTTATAAATTTTGGTGTTACCCCTGCACTCATTGTTTATTCTTTTATCTTGAATCAAGCAAATCACATTGGTTGGGTTGCTGCCCTTGTTTATTGTGTTGCTTGTTGTTTGCGATTAGCACGTTTTAATGTGATGTTAGATAATCCCAATATACCTAAGTGGCAGAAAAGTTATTTTGTTGGTGTTCCAGCACCAGCAGGAGCATTATTACTTTTATTGCCTACCTATTTAGGCACTCTTGGTTTGGTCCCCAATTGGGGGTGGGCATTATTTTTTAGTCTTTATACTGTAATTATTGCTTTTCTTTTGATTAGTCGTTTACCGGTATGGAATGCAAAAACAATTGATCAAAATTTAAGGCGCGATATCGTTATACCGTGCATGTTGGTCATTGTTATTTATGTCGGTTTTCTTGCGACTTACACATGGGAAACTTTATTGATTACAGCTGTTAGCTATATGATTTTTCTCCCTTGTAGTTTTATCGCTTATAATAAACGTGCTACTTTAGAAGAGAAAAAGGCTGATGCTAAAGCTATCCAAGAATTATAAAGTGCTTCATTCTTCTGTCGAAAAGCACAGGAAAAAGAGAGAGTCAAACGATTTACTTCTCATATGATGATCAATCAGGTACATGATAATCTACAAACCGATTTTTATGGACATTAAAGAGTTTTCCAGTTTCCTTTAAATCAGGTGATAACAAATGGACTATCTTTTTTGCAACCTCTTGTGGTGAAGGGAGAGTTTGTGGATCTTCACCGGGCATAGCTTCAGCGCGCATGGCAGTGCGTGTGGCACCAGGGTTGACACAATTAATCTTAATAGGGGTTTGTTTGAGTTCTTCTGCCCAACAGCGGGCAATCACCTCTAAAGCCGCTTTAGAGGCTGCATAAGCTCCCCAGAAAGGGCGCGCAGCATGCGCAACGCTTGAGGATAACAGGATGGCTCGTCCAGCATCAGATTCACGTAATAAAGGCTCAACGGCTTTCATTAAGCGCCATTGGCTGAAAAGATTTATTTGAAAAACATCTTCAAATACCGTGTTTTCTATATGCGCTATTGGTGAGAGTGTTCCAAGAATTCCTGCGTTTGCAACGATAATATCAAGTTTTTTCCAGCGTTTGGCAATTGAGATAGCAAGGGTATCGATGTTTTCCATATGATGCAAGTCAAGGGGAACAAGGGTTGCATGAGCCCCTTTTTCTCGGATTTGATTATCTAATTCAGTAAGTCCACTGACTGTTCGTGCAAGAGCAATAATATGAGCGCCGTGTGCAGCAAGCTCGAGTGCCAAATAATAGCCAATCCCTCTTGATGCGCCAGTAACAAGTGCAACACGCCCATGGAGACTAAAGTCACGTTTTGTCATCATTAATCTCTTGTTTTAAGAACAGATGATTGATGAATTTTGGAGAGATTTTCTTGATCAACCAGATGCGTAGGATAATATCCAGTAAAATAATGGTCAGTAAATTGTGGATCGGCGTTATTCCGTTTTTCCCCTGCTACAGCAAGATATAACCCATCCGTTGAAAGAAATTCTAATGAATCTGCTCCAATAAAATCACACATAGATTTTAAATTTGGATATTGATTTGCTAAAAGGTTTTCAGCTTTAGGTGTATCAATACCATAAAAGTCAGGATAAAAAATCATAGGGCTAGAAATGCGCATATGAACTTCTTTTGCTCCTGCATCGCGAAGCATTCGTACAATTTTAAGGGATGTTGTTCCACGTACAATAGAGTCATCAACCAGAATAACACGTTTTCCTTCAATCACAGGACGGTTTGCCGAATGTTTTAACTTGACGCCAAAAGCGCGAATTTGTTGTGTTGGTTCGATAAAAGTGCGGCCAACATAGTGATTACGAATAATACCAAGCTCGAAGGGAATTCCAATTTTTTGTGCATAGCCAATTGCAGCAGGCGTTCCTCCATCAGGAACAGGAACCACAACATCACCCTCACAAGGGGCTTCCTGTGCTAAACGGCTTCCCATATTTTTGCGTATTGTATAAACACTACGCCCTCCAACGATTGAGTCTGGGCGGGCAAAATAAACATATTCAAACAAGCAAAGTTTTTCTGGTTTTGTATTTTCTGGTTTTATAATTTTTTTCGTAATTTCCCCATTTTTTTGTATTTCACATATGATGATTTCTCCATTTTTAACATCACGGACATATTTTGCTCCAATAATATCAAGAGCACAAGTTTCAGAACAAAAGATAGGCTTACCATCAAGTTCCCCCATCACGAGAGGTCTAATTCCTGTTGGATCGCGTGCCGCAATAAGTTTTGTACGTGTGAGCGCTAACATAGCATACCCACCTTCTACTTGCCGAATCGCATCAACAAAACGATCAGAGGACGATTCATAACGTGAGCGGGCAATAAGATGGAGAAAAACTTCTGAATCCGACGTTGATTGACAGATAGCACCAGAAGCGATGAGTTCACGGCGTAATGTGAGACCATTGGTAAGATTACCATTATGCGCAATAGCAATACCTCCAACTTTCAATTCAGCAAAAAGGGGTTGAACATTGCGTAATGCCACTTCTCCAGTTGTTGAATAACGGGTATGTCCAATAGCACGATTTCCTGGTAAGCGTGCAAGTGTTGCAGGGTTTGTATAGTGATCTCCAACAAGACCTAAATGCTTTTCTTGATGAAATATTTTATTATGGTAAGAAACAATCCCAGCTGCTTCTTGCCCACGATGCTGAAGTGCGTGGAGTCCAAGAGCTGTTAATGTTGCGGCATCTTCATGCCCAAGAATACCAAAAACTCCACATTCTTCATGAAGGGTATCATCATCTAATGAAAATTCTTGACAGAAAACATCGCTTTTTATCATCATATTCTTTCAGTTGTGATATGGAGGAATCATTAATATCACATTTTACATCATTTAGTTCTCTTTCCTCATGAAAAACTATTCTCTATTTTTTGAAAATTATCTTTTCATGAGAGTGTTGCTCATACGTATGTTTATTGCTGTCTTTAAACAAATTTTCCGTCTTTTCGAGAACAGATCCAATATCTTTTGGGAGTATTTCCCAAACTTTTTGTCCCAATGAATCTAAAATAGGCCTTGTTTTTGCATTTTTTAACCAATTCGCTTGAAGCTCGGGTTTAATCAGTGCATTAAGCAGTAACATACCGATGACCATGATAAGTAAACCACGAAGTGCTCCAAAAATAAAACCAATAGCACGGTCAAGGATACCAATTCGACTATCAATAATAAAATCAGAGATCTTCATTGTAATAATTGAAGTAATAATGAGAACAACAATAAAAATTGTGACCAATGTTGTGATCAATGCAATCATTTTATTAGAGAGATATTGTTCAAAGAAAGGTAAGACAGGTTTGAATAAAAACAGTGTCGTAACAGCTGCAACTGCCCAAGAAATCAACGATAACACTTCACGTGAAAATCCTCGAAGCATAGCAAGAAAAGCGGACAACAGGATGATTACTACGACAATTCCATCAAGGATTGTTATGATCATTTGTTTGTTCCTTATACATAAAGTTGTGTTCTTTTAAGTCTGTGTGCAAATATATTTTTTGTTATGCCATTTTTTGTTCTTATAGCAAGGATCTTTTGTATTTTATAGAGTTTTTTCTATATTATCATATCTGTGGTGCAGATCATTTTTTACTTACGGTAAGAGTAGCAACGAGTTCGGGAAGGTCGGAGAAAGTTTTTTGTTGAAAGTTGAGCGACTTCATCATTTCGGTTGTTGTTGTGGGGTGAAAGGCTCCTTGAAAGCCGAGTTTTTTTGCTTCATTGATGCGCTGTGCTGAATGTGCAACAGCGCGGGTAGCTCCTGAAAGACTAACTTCACCAAAATATACATAATCCGTTGGCAATGCGATATTGGCAAGAGAAGATACCAAAGCAGCGGCTACAGCTAAATCAGCAGCGGGTTCTGATATGCGATATCCACCTGCTACGTTCAGATAGACATCATGCTGTCCAAAACGAATGCCACAATGGGCTTCTAAAACGGCAAGAATCATAGAAAGGCGATTTCCATCCCATCCGACAACCGCACGTCTTGGTGTCCCAAGGGAAGAAGGAGCAACAAGCGCTTGAATTTCTACGAGTATCGGGCGAGTCCCTTCCATTCCTGCAAAAACAGCAGCGCCTGGTGCTTTTTCATTACGTTCCCCTAAAAATAATTCAGATGGATTTATCACTTCGCGTAATCCTTTATCAGACATTTCAAAGACACCAATTTCATCTGTTGGTCCGAAGCGATTTTTTACAGTTCTAAGAATGCGATAATGATGTCCTCCTTCACCCTCAAAATAGAGAACGCCATCAACCATATGTTCAACGACTCGAGGACCAGCAATTTGTCCATCTTTTGTAACATGCCCAACAAGAACAACGGCGGCTCCTGTTTTCTTGGCAAAGCGGATCATTGCCTGAGCACCGATACGTACTTGTGTGACAGTGCCAGGTGCTGAATCTGCTGTATCTGACCATAGGGTTTGAATCGAATCGATAATCACCATATCAAGGTTTTTATGTTCGCTTAAGGTTGCCAGAATATCTTCAACATTGGTTTCAGCAGCAAGTTTCACTTCTGTATTGTTAGCTTCAAGCCTTTGCGCGCGCAGACAAATTTGCGCAATAGCCTCTTCACCTGAAACATAGATGACATTATATCCTTTACGTGATAAAGCAGCGGCTGTTTGTGTCAGCAATGTTGATTTACCAATACCCGGATCACCTCCAACAAGGAGTGCTGATCCACGGACAAAGCCCCCACCGGTAACACGATCAAGTTCAGCAATACCAGAATGAATACGTGGAGCATCTTCGATATTTCCAGAAAGAGATGTGAGTGTGACAATGCGTCCTTTACGAGCATTCTGCTTAGGACCACTTCCTATGCCGCTATTTATAGTTTCTTCGATAAGAGAATTCCATTCCCCACAAGCGCTACATTTCCCTGCCCAACGAGAATGGATGGTTCCGCAATTTTGACAGATAAATTGAATACGATTACGCGCCATATCGATTTAACCAATTTGCTCTGGAAGATAATCATTATCTTCCAGGTCACTGAATCGTGTGAAAGAAGACTGAAAGGCAAGTGGCACGATTCCTGTCGGTCCATGACGTTGTTTTGCAACAATAACATCAGCTTTTCCAAAAACTTTGTCCATTGTCTCTATCCATTTCATATGTTCAAGGCTACCGAACTTTGGTTCTTCATTTTTGAGGTAATATTCTTCGCGATAGACAAACAGAACGATGTCGGCATCTTGCTCAATAGAACCAAATCCACCTAAATCTGAAAGTTTTGGGCGTTTATCTGTTCTGTTTTCAACTTGATGTGAAAGTTGTGAAAGAGCAATAATAGGGATATTTAATTCTTTTGCTAAAGCTTTTAATTCTGCAGTGATTTCTTGAATACGATATTCAGATGTGTATTTTAAATCACTTGTCATGAGTTGGATATAATCAATAATTAAGACATCCAAACCATGTTTTTGCTTGAGACGCCGAGCACGGGCAGCCAGTTGTGAAACTGATATTCCTCCAGTTTGATCAATATAAAGGGGTGCCTTTTGGAGCTGATTTACCGTACGAATAATTTTTGAAAATTGTTCATCTGAAATATGACCACGTCGAATATCAGAAGAAGAGACTTCCGTTTGTTCAGAAATAATACGTGTTGCAAGCTGCTCTGAGGACATTTCAAGTGAGAAGAACCCTACAACGCCGCCTTCATTTTCTTGGATATTACCATTATGATTATAAGCATTGGCAATATTAAAGGCAATATTGGTAGCAAGTGAAGTTTTACCCATACCAGGGCGTCCCGCAAGGATAATTAAGTCGGATGGTTGTAATCCTCCCATTTTTTCATCAAGTGTTTGAATATGAGTCGCTATCCCTGATATTTGCGAAGAGCGCTTTTTTGCAGCACTTGCTATATCAACAACTCTTTTGATAGCTTCATCAAGACTGTCAAATCTACTATCGCAGTCTTCTTTTTTTTCTAGCATAATTATACACTTTCCTTTTGTTAGATATCAGTTTTTATGCAATTTTATATCAAGAATATTTTGCATGTTGTAGAATTTTCTCTGTGCTGTAGTATTTAAAACACTGCTTGTTTTTTATATTGCGGTAACTAGGGTAATTTTTCAGATAGATTAGAAAATATTTTTGTTAAAAGGTTAGAGGTTGTCCTATAAAGAGGAAAGTTTCTGATATTCTACATAATAGTCAGCCTTGCACAACAGCAGCAATTATTTTTGAATTTAAAAACAAGAAAATGAGTGTCTTGTGAGAAGGAGTTTTGTAAAAGAAGGAACAATATAGAAAGATTTAGATTAGCTATGGATTTTAATATATGTACCCCACTTACAACATTAAGAGATGTGTTATCATTTCATGCAAGAAGAATGTTATTAAATAGCAAATAACGGCGGCTAGAATCATTGAAAAATGATTCTTTGTAAGAAATTTCATTCTTGATAAGAACTACATTTTTTAATGAGAAGAATGGTTTCACAATTTTGACAGATAAATTGAATACGATTGCGCGTCATGTTGATTTAACCAATTTGCTCTGGAAGATAATTACTATCGGCCAGATCACTAAAGCGTGTGAAGTCAGATTGAAAGGCAAGGGGAACGATTCCTGTCGGACCATGGCGCTGTTTTGCAATAATAACATCAGCTTTTCCAAAAGCTTTGTCCATTATTTCTAGCCATTTTTGATGTTCCAAAGTGTTTAGTTTTGGTTCTTCATTTTTGAGATAATATTCTTCGCGATAGACAAACAGAACGATGTCGGCATCTTGCTCAATTGAACCAGATTCACGTAAATCTGAGAGCTGTGGACGTTTATCTGTTCTATTTTCTACTTGACGTGAAAGTTGAGAGAGAGCGATAATAGGAATATTCAATTCTTTCGCTAATGCTTTTAATCCTGTGGTAATTTCTGTGATCTCTTGAACACGATTTTCTGATGAACGCTTTGAACTGCTTGTCATGAGTTGGATATAGTCAATAAACAAGATATCTAAACCATGTTGCCGCTTGAGACGCCGCGCACGAGCAGCTAATTGCGTAATTGATATTCCACCAGTTTGATCAATATAAAGGGGTGCCTTTTGTAGTTGGTTCACCGCACGAATAATTTTTGAAAATTGTTCATCTGAAATATTACCACGCCGAATATCAGAAGAAGAGACTTCTGTTTGTTCAGAAATAATACGGGTTGCAAGCTGTTCGGATGACATCTCAAGTGAGAAGAATCCTACAATGCCGCCTTCATTTTCTTGGATATTGGCATTACGATTATAAGCATTAGCAATATTAAAGGCAATATTGGTAGCCAGTGAAGTTTTACCCATACCAGGGCGGCCCGCAAGGATAATTAAGTCAGATGCTTGTAATCCTCCCATTTTTTCATCAAGTGTTTTAATATGGGTGGCTATCCCTGATAATTGTGAAGAGCGCTTTTTCGCAGCACTTGCCATATCGATAGCTTTTTTAATAGCCTCATTAAAATTTTCAAATCCACCTCCATATTTCCCTTTTTCTGCTAGCTCAAATAACTGATTTTCAACAGTTTCAATTTGTTGGGTAGGCGTGAGTTCTACAGGAGCATCAAAGGCTGTATTGACAACTTGAGTTCCAAGGTTAATCAAAGACCGTCGGATAAAAAGATCGTAAATGACGCGTCCATAATCTTCAGCGTTAATAATAGTGACTGCCTCTGTGGCTAAGCGAACAACATATTGGTATACAGTAATATCTCCAATTTTTTCTTCCATTTGGATATAGGGCTTGATTGTAACTGGATCTACACGTTTTCCTGTTTTAATAAGATGAGATAAAACATGATAAATTTTTTGATGCAATGGTTCAAAAAAATGTTCTGGTTTTAGAAAATCTGAAACGCGGTCAAGAGAATCATTGTTTATAAAGATGGCACCAAGCAATGCCTGTTCAGCTTCAATATTATGCGGAAGTTGCCGAAAAGAAGGAGAATCCTCTTTCTTTGAAGAGCTGACATTAACAACGTTAGTTTCTTCCATAATATTTTTCCACTAAAATTCTAAGTCTAGCTACTTTAGGCGATAAATTGAAAATCGTATAATTAAAAGAATAGAGCGACAAATCTTCATTTTAAGTTAAAATTATATAATTTTTTGAAACTCTCTTTTCGTTCCTCATTTATCATTTGTGTATTATTTATATAACGTCTATCTATTTTATTTTATAATATGTGATTTTAAAGTGGAAGTTTTGCTACTCTAAATTTAAGTATTTTTAAGTTACTTAACCTTAAAATTCCAATATCTGTGTAAGTAGAATTATTTTTTTATAACTGAAATTATTTCAGATCATGTGAGGATATAATCAACTTAACGCTCATACAAACTTTAGCCTTAAGGGTAGAACTTTAAATTATTTTTGCTTTATATGCTGGAAAACAAAAGACATTTCCTCTTAGTGATATTATCATTCTCGGCATGTAATGCCTTTAAATAGTATATTTCTAATTCTTTCATAAAAATTAGGTTCTTTATGTACGATAGCCATAAAATACTCACTTTTAAAGTGTGAGTATTTTATGAGCGATATTTATAATGGAATAAAAAATATAAAACAGAAAGAAAAAATAGCAATTAAGCTTCTTGATGAGAACTGTTTATATCGTTGTCATTAATTTCTTCTGCCAATAATTCTTCCTGACTTTCTTCTAATAATTCTTCTGGAATATTATATATTTCTTTAGCCGAAGTGAGAGTTTCACCTTCTGCTTGGCGTTGTGCTTCACTGGTAGAACGCGCAACGTTAATAATCACAGAAATTTGAACCTCTGGATGTAAACTAAGAGTGATAGTGTGAAGACCGATCATTTTTATTGGATGATTAAGTTCGATTTGATTTCTTCCAATAGAAAAGCCTTCATCTGTTATGATTTCAGCAATATCACGTGTTGACACAGAACCATAAAGTTGTCCCGTTTCACCAGCAGAACGAACAACAATGAATGATTGTCCATCAAGTTTTTCAGCAATTTTTTGCGCTTCGCTTTTGCGTTCAAGATTACGTGCTTCAAGTTGTGCACGTTGTACCTCAAAATGTTTTTTATTAGCTTCATTTGCCCGTAAAGCTTTACCTTGAGGCAAGAGAAAATTACGCGCATAACCATCTTTAACTGAGACAATATCACCCATCTGACCAAGACGAGGAATGCGCTCAAGTAAAATAATATCCATAGTTTTTCCTTTCGAACAAATAAATTTAGTGGAGTTTTTTGCGTGATTGAAAATTGTATTGAATAGCAGCCCAAATTCCCATCAAAAGTACCATGAAAACAATAGGTGGAGCAAAAACGACTGTAAAAATAGCAATATAAACAAGAGAAAGTATAATAATTCGACCGTTTACCCCTTTTGTAATATTGTGAAGATATGCTAGACCGCTAATTAATATGATGACAATGTATGCAGTACTAAAGACAAGGGTACTCAAGTTAAGAGAAGCGCTCAGCTCAACCATCGATGTTATGCAAACAATAATGAAAATAATAATTCCAGAAATTGGAAGGCGGAGAGTTTGGCTCCAATCATCACGGGGTCTTTTCAGCCATTTCATATGTTGTGCTGCTATAATGGAAAAGTAAAGGTTACCAATGAGAAAAACCAAACTATAAATAGTCAAAGAAAAAGCAGTAAAAGTTGCTGTATGCGTCATTAAAAGCTCACTAAAAGCGCGTATATAGGCTTCTTTTATTGACTGTGTTTGTTGCAGAGTTTGTGCTATGTTTTCGGTGATTTTTTTTGCAACGATGGGTGTGGAAGGACGTGTTTGAACATAGAGCCCAATGAAAGTTGCTATAAGAGCGATAAAATTAGTTAAATGAAAAATAACCGATGATAATGGATACCATATCAGTTCATTTTCTTTTTGCGCTGGTCGTGCAAGCCCAAGAAGCCAAGAAGCATAGACAGCAGGAAGGAAAAATAAGAACATAAAGCCAAGAGCAATATAGGTATTAGTGGTTATGATAAGAACAACAGTAGCACTTATGAGGGCGATGAGACTGGCTAATGTTCCTTGACCGAACGCAACAATAAAAATTGGTAATGAAAGAAAGCAGCCAAGAAGAAGAGAAAAAAAGGGCACGATATTTGCAACACTGATGATTGCCAGTCCTATCACAACAGCAAATAATCCTGCTAAAATACCGGTTAATATCTCATAAGTACGATTTTTTTTCATTTATTGCTGTCCTGCTTTCTGCAGTTAGAGGCGTGTCAATACCCCAACTTTGACATTTAATAGCTTAACATAGGATACAACAAGCTATTTTTTAACCATATAAGAAAAGCAACTGGAGAAACTCTCCAGTTGCATAGCATATTGATCGCTTACTTTATAACGTACGGAAGTAAGCCTAAAAAGCGAGCACGTTTGATAGCATTAGCTAATTCACGCTGTTTTTTCTGACTAACAGCAGTAATCCGTGAAGGAACAATTTTCCCACGTTCGGAAATATAACGTTGTAACAACTTGATGTCTTTATAATCAATTTTGGGAGCATTGGTCCCTGAAAAAGGACATGTTTTTCGACGACGATGAAAGGGGCGACGTGCAGAGTTTTGATTAGTATCAGTCATCATTCTACCCCTTCTATAGTATTTTCACGTTGACGACGTGGAAAACGAGGACGCTCTTCATCATGTCCAATGTGACTATTGCGATCAAGGTGTGAGAGCATAGCAGATTTTTCTTTTTCGTGTTTTTCTACGCGAATGGTCATATAACGCAAAATATCTTCATTGATGCGCATCTGACGCTCCACTTCAGCAATTGCTGAAGCTGGTGCATCAATATTGACTAAGACATAATAAGCTTTACGGTTTTTACGAATACGGTAAGCAAGAGGACGAAGTCCCCAATTTTCTATACGCCCAACTTTTCCACCATGCGCTTCAATGACACCTTTGTAGAGACTCAAAAGTTCATCAACTTGCTGCGGAGCAATGTCTTGTCGGGCAAGGAACATATGTTCATAAAGAGCCATTGTTTTGCCTTTCTTCAATTAAATTTCACCGGTTTTAGCGCAAAGCCTCTGCGACTTGTCTTTTTTGGAAATCCAAAGAAGAAAGGACGCGTTTACAATTCGAGACATCTCAGAGCGGAGACACGGGAGGCCGGAAACATTGTATTTCCTACTGATATTTTACAGCCCTCCGTTCAACCTCCAGCTAAAGTGCCGGCAACGAATATTTCATATCTACAGGTTATCTTTTAAAATAGCAAGTTTATGCACATAAAAAATTGATTTGTTAAATCTTGATATATTTCCTTCTTCTACAAAAAGATAATACTGTAATATAAAGGCAAAGGAGGGAAAAATGGACTTTTTAAACCAGATTGATGTTACACTCTTTGAAATGTTTGTCGGCAATCATCAAGCTTGGTCGATTATAGTTTTGTTTAGTATTTTTTGTGCAAAGTTTTTAATTTATATTATTCCTCTCCATCTTTGTGCGTTGTGGTTTTGTAGTGGGGAGAGGGAACGGTGTGTTGTGCTAAGCATTTGCATGAGTATTTGTGCATCTCTTTTCATAGGTTATCTCATTTCTCTTTTTTATTTTCATCCTCGCCCATTCGTGGTAGGGCTGACGACACCGCTTATTCAACATCGTGCAACAGCTTCTTTTCCTAGTAATCATGCCTTGACCATTGCATCTTATGCAGCTAACTTTTATTTTTACCGATACAAAGTTACTTTTAAATTTGCCACCGTATTTTTGTGTTTGATCTGTTGGGCGCGCATCTTTGTGGGTGTACATTATCCCTTTGATATTTTAGCAGGTGCACTTTTAGGAAGTCTCATAAGTTTGGGTGTTATTCAGTTTATAGCACCCTATTTTCCTAAGTTTTTATATCAAATTCCGCCCTTAAAATATAATTTTAAGTGTGGTATTCGTTTTAAATAAAGGGCTTTATATTGATTTGTGCGGATGAATAAGGTCAAAAGAAAATAATTTAATTGTACAGTTTTAGGAGTTGATAAATGGGTGCAGCTTTTATTTTTCCAGGGCAGGGGAGTCAACTTGTTGGTATGGGGAAAGCGCTTGCAGAGCAATTTATTGTCGCAAGGATGGTTTTCGAGGAAGTTGATGATGCTTTGGGTGAGAAATTATCAAAGATCATTTTTGAAGGACCAGCAGATGTTTTAACGTTAACAGCAAATGCACAACCGGCATTAATGGCTGTATCTATGGCTGTCATTCGTGTGATGAAACAATTAGGGCTTCGTATAGAAGAAAAGGTAAGGTTTGTTGCTGGTCATTCTTTAGGCGAATATTCGGCTCTTTGTGCTGCTGGTACATTTACTCTCACAGATACAGCAAGACTTTTGCGTATTCGTGGCAATGCTATGCAGGCTGCTGTCGCGGTTGGTGAAGGTTCTATGGCTGCATTAATTGGTTTAGAAGAGCACATTGTGGAAGAAATTTGTGAAACTGTTTCTGGAGAAGGACTATGTCAGATTGCTAATGATAATGGTGGTGGGCAAATTGTTATTTCCGGTAAAGCAAAAGCAGTTGAGGCAGCGGTAGAGATTGCATCAACAAAAGGTGCAAAACGTGCACTTCTTCTTCCTGTTTCTGCACCTTTTCATTCATCTTTAATGCAACCTGCTGCTGATGCCATGAAGAAAGCACTTTTGACTGTTAACAAAATGTCCCCTATTGTTCCTTTGATTGCCAATGTTTCTGTTGCACCTGAGAGCAATCCAGAGCGTATTACTACTCTTCTTGTCCAACAAGTGACTGGGAGGGTGCGATGGCGTGAAACAATAGAATGGATCGCTGCTAATGGAGTTGATACGCTTTTTGAAGTTGGTTCTGGAAAAGTTTTAACAGGTTTAACGCGTCGTATTAACAAAGATATAAAGGGGGTAACCATTGGAACAGTTGATGAAATAGAATCAGCGCTAGGTATGCTTGGCGTTTAATCTATAAGGAGTTAAAAGATGTTTAGATTAACAGGACGTAAAGCTCTTGTAACGGGGGCTTCGGGAGGAATTGGTGAGGCAATTGCACGCTGCTTTCATGCACAAGGAGCCATTGTTGGACTTCATGGAACACGTGAAGAAAAGCTCAGAGAAGTGGCGGCAGAATTAGGGCAGAATGTTTTTGTATTTCCCGCTAATCTTTCTGAACGCCAATCGATTAAACAATTGGCTGAAGTTGCAGAGAGAAAAATGGATGGCGTCGATATTTTGGTTAACAATGCAGGAATCACTAGGGATGGTCTTTTTGTGCGTATGCAAGATAAAGACTGGGATGATGTTTTAGAAGTTAACCTAACAGCTGCTTCTCTTTTGACGCGTGAATTAATACATTCTATGATGCGCCGCCGTTATGGAAGAATTATTAACATTACATCTGTTGTTGGTGTAGTGGGAAATCCTGGACAAACGAATTATTGTGCTGCAAAAGCAGGCTTGATAGGTTTTTCTAAAGCATTGGCACAAGAAATTGCTTCGCGAAATATCACTGTCAATTGTATTGCTCCAGGATTTATTAAATCTGCAATGACAGACAAGCTTAATGAAAAGCAAAAAGAAGCCATTATGGCTGCAATTCCAATGAAGCGTATGGGAAGTGGGCAAGAAATAGCTACTGCTGCTGTTTATTTAGCAAGCGATGAAGCAGCCTATACGACAGGTCAAACACTCCATATCAATGGTGGAATGGCAATGATATGAGTATTTATTTTATTCCACATTGATTTATGAGTTGTATTATTTTAGATAGTAACGATTGAAATGGATAGATGCATCTATTTCTTTAATATGGTCGTTAATCAATTGATGTCGGAATGTCAGATTGGTTCATTTTGTAGGGGATATCCACAGGATGTTTTAAATCATTACTAAAATCTTTTAAAGTAATGCATCTATTGCTTGATTAGATGAACCGATATAGTTAACCAAATTATAGGAAATATAAATTCGAGGATTTCAACATGAGTGATACAGTAGAGCGCGTTAAAAAAATTATCGTGGAACATCTTGGGGTTAATGCTGATAAAGTTGTAGAAAATGCAAGCTTTATCGATGATCTAGGGGCTGATAGCCTTGATACGGTTGAACTCGTTATGGCTTTTGAAGAAGAGTTTGGGGTAGAAATTCCAGATGAAGCTGCTGAAACGATTTTTACAGTTGGCGATGCAGTCAAGTTCATTGATAAAGCTTCTGCGTGATTACTAAAGGGCAAAGGCATAAATTGCTTTTGCCTATATTCTTCGGAGCTCTTTTGAAAAGAGAGCTTTGAGAGGTGAAGTTTAGTTCAAGGTTAGAAGTTATGAAACGTGTTGTTGTTACTGGTTTAGGATTGGTATCTCCATTAGCTGGTAATATTGAATGTAGTTGGAAACGACTTCTTGAAGGAAGAAGTGGTGTCCGACGTATCACTGAGTTTGATGTGTCAGATTTGCCATGCCAGATTGCTGCGCGTATCCCCTTAGGGGATGGAACAGAGGGGACCTATAATGCTGATTTGTATATGGAACCTAAGGAGCAACGTAAAGTTGATGCATTTATTGTTTATGCAATGGCTGCTGCTAACCAAGCGCTTGCAGATGCCGAATGGTTTCCTAAGAGTGATGAAGATCAGATTTGTACAGGTGTGTTAATTGGTTCGGGAATTGGGGGAGTTGAAGGTATTGTTGAAGCTGGTTATACGCTTCGTGATAAGGGCCCACGTCGTGTTTCTCCCTTTTTTATTCCAGGTCGTTTGATTAATCTTGCTTCTGGTTATGTGTCTATTCAATATGGTTTACGGGGGCCTAATCATTCTGTTGTAACAGCTTGTTCAACAGGGGCGCATGCGATTGGTGATGCGGCACGTTTGATTATGTTTGGTGATGCAGATGTCATGGTGGCAGGGGGGACTGAATCTCCGATAAATCGGATATCTCTTGCAGGTTTTGCAGCTTGTAGAGCTCTTTCTACTTGTCGCAATGATGATCCTGAACGGGCGTCACGTCCTTATGATACTGATCGTGATGGTTTTGTGATGGGGGAAGGAGCAGCTGTTGTTGTTTTAGAAGAGCTGGAACATGCCAAAAAACGAGGAGCACGTATTTATGCTGAGGTTATTGGCTATGGTTTATCTGGTGACGCTTACCACATTACAGCACCTTCAGAAAGTGGTGAAGGGGCTCAGCGTAGTATGATAGCTGCTCTTAAGCGTGCACAAGTGAATGTGAGTGAACTTGATTATATTAATGCTCATGGTACATCTACGATGGCTGATTCCATAGAGC
This sequence comes from Bartonella sp. AP30XZML, assembly GCF_042195945.1. Lineage (NCBI taxonomy): Bacteria > Pseudomonadati > Pseudomonadota > Alphaproteobacteria > Hyphomicrobiales > Bartonellaceae > Bartonella > Bartonella sp. AP30XZML. The sequence continues at coordinate 143,895 of NZ_JBHIPJ010000109.1, forward strand.
TAGCGGCTGTTGAGCGTGTTTTAGGGAGTTATGCACCACAAGTTTCTATGTCATCAACGAAATCATCTATCGGGCATTTACTTGGTGCAGCCGGTGCTGCTGAGGCTATTTTTTCTATTTTAGCTATACGGGATAATATAGCCCCAGCGACACTTAATCTTGACAATCCATCGATTGAAACAAAAATCGATCTTGTACCACACAAACCGCGTGAACGAAAGATTGATACAATTCTTTCTAATTCTTTTGGATTTGGTGGGACAAATGCATCGTTGGTGATGCGACGTTTTAGGGGATAATAAGTATTTTTATTTAATTTCTGCTTTTGAGTTTTCTACTTTATTATAAGGTGAATGAGAAATTATAATATTATCCTTAATCGCTATTGAGGGGTTATGTCCGATGTGAAAAATGGAAAATCATTAAAGGACGTAAGTGATTCCTCTTCGAATCATTTAGCAGATAGTTATGACATGTTAATACATAAAAAACGAAAGAAATCATCTATCGTCCGTAATCCGTTGGTCATTCTCGGTCATTTTTTTCTTATGCTGATTGTGATTATTCTTTTTGCCATAAGTATTCCTCTTTATATTGGAAAAAGTATTTTTGAAGAAAAGGGAAAAATTGAGGAAGAACAAATTGTTCTTATCCATCCTGGTACCGGAATTCGTGAAATTGCTTCATTGCTAGAAAAACGTGGTTTCATTCGATCATCAGATATTTTTGTTTATGGGGTTGGTTATCACCAAAAAACAACGCATCTGAAGGCTGGTGAATATTTAATTCCAGCTCATGCTTCGATGCAGGATATTATGGATATTCTTGTGAAAGGAAAATCTATAGAATATACATTTACAGTACCTGAAGGTTTAACGGTTCAGCAAGTTTTCGATCGATTAGCTGCGAATGAAATTTTGATTGGAGACCTTCCAAAAATTTTGCCTCCAGAAGGCTGTTTAATGACGGATACAGTTCATTTTATTCGGGGGACAACGCGTAAAGAGATTGTAAATAGATTGCGTGAAGGACAGACAAAATTAATTCATGATATATGGGCTACGCGTTCACCTGATTTACCTATTAAATCAATTGATGAATTTGTTATATTAGCCTCAATTGTTGAGAAAGAAACGGGAATTGCAGCAGAAAGACCAATGGTTGCTGCGGTATTTTATAACCGCCTTACAAAGCATATGCGTCTTCAATCGGATCCAACAGTGATTTATGGTCTCTTCGGAGGAAAAGGAAAACCATCCGGTCGTGCGATTTATCGTTCAGATCTTGAGAAGGAAACACCATATAATACTTATAAAATTAATGGTTTGCCCCCAACGGCTATTGCAAATCCAGGTCGAGATTCTTTGAAAGCGGTGGCACATCCACCAAGCAGTGATGCACTTTATTTTGTTGCTGATGGTTCAGGAGGGCATGTTTTTTCTCGAACTTTAGAAGAACATAATATGAATGTTCGCAAGTGGCGAGAATTAAAGGCAAGACATTGAATTTATAGTGATAACACCATCGTAAATGAAAATCTCAAATATAGTAAAATTTTTCTATTTAAACTTTTTATGAGAATGATAAAAAATTATTTTCTTGTCTGTCACAAGTGGGATTAGCGTATGGATAAAAATATTTAAGAAAGAAGTGAATATACTGCTAATACCTTATCTCAAAAAAGAGCAGAATAATATTGAGAATTTCTAAGAAAACACATTGATTAGGGGATAGGTTGAGATAATGTATAATTCAAACTTTGGAGAAACATTTATGAACAAAGTAGAGTGATGTAATGACAGACTTTGAAAGTAAATTGAGTACTATAAAAATGAATCAACGCCGCGGTTTTTTATTTATTCTCTCTTCACCTTCAGGTGCTGGTAAATCAACAATTTCTCGATTACTTCTAAAAGAGGGACAATTAGAGCTTTCCGTAAGTATGACCACAAGGAAAAGGCGTCCTAGTGAAGTAGATGGGCTGCATTATTACTTTATTTCAAAAGAAGAGTTTGAATATAAGCGTGATAGGGATGAATTTATTGAGTGGGCAGAAGTTCACGGAAATTATTATGGCACTTTACGTGAAACTGTTGAAAGCGCATTGAATGCTGGCCAAGATATGTTATTTGATATTGATTATCAAGGTACCGAGCAGCTGCAAAAAAAGATGCTAGGAGACACTGTCTCTGTTTTTATTCTTCCACCATCAATGAAAGAGCTTGTTTCGCGTTTACATCGTCGAGCAGAAGATAGTCAAGATACTATCAATTTGCGATTGGAAAATGCACGAACGGAGTTAAAGCATTGGCTTTCTTATGATTATGTTGTGATTAACGAAGATTTAGATCAGTCTTTATCTTTTATTAAATCAATTTATTTAGCTGAAACCGTAAAACGTGAGCGTTGTTCTTATCTTGGCTCTTTTGTTGATGGGCTTATTGCTGAAAAAATCGATAAATGTTGTGATTAAAAAAGGTTTTATAACACAAAGTGTATTTTTTAGAGCACTAGATGCGCTAAAGTTACAAATTCAGAAACCGAGAGCGTTTCAGCACGGCGCGTTCCATCAATTCCAGCTTTTTCTAATAGCTCTTCACCTCCAAGTATTTTGAGATTTTGACGAAGCATTTTTCGTCTTTGTCCAAAGGCGGTTTTTGTGACGAGGCTTAGTTTTTTTGCAGAGCAGGCAAGAGGTTGTGTTCGCGGAATAATATGAACAACGGAAGACGTTACTTTAGGTATTGGTATGAAGGCTTGAGGGGGGACATCAAAAGCAATTTTAGCAGTGGTACGCCAGCCAGTTAAGACACTAAGACGTCCATAATGAGTAGATTGAGGTTTAGCTGTAATCCGTTTGGCAACTTCACGTTGAAACATCAATGTCATTGATTCATAAAAAGGAGGCCATGGTTCAGTTAAAAGCCAATTTAATAAGAGTTGTGTCCCAATATTATAGGGAAGATTTGCAATAATGCGAGGTTTTACTGGGCTTGTTTCAAAGAGTTTTGAGAAGTCTTGCTTCAGTGCATCATTACAAATAACTTTTAATTTTTTAGGATAGTGTTTTTCTATTTCTAAGAGAGCCGGTATGCAGCGCTCATCGCGTTCTATTGCTGTTACAATGGCACCCTTTGCTAGCAAGGCACGTGTGAGACCTCCAGGACCTGGACCAATTTCAAGAACAGGTTTTCCTTCTATATTGCCTGCTTGATGAGCAATTTTAGATGTTAAATTAAGATCAAAAAGAAAATTCTGCCCCAAAGATTTATGCGCTTGTAATCCGTATATATCAATGACCTCACGCAGAGGAGGGAGATTATCTATTGGCATGGGTTTAAATTATTTTTTGCAAGTTGATTTGCAAGTTTAAGAGCAGCAATAAAGCTTTCGGGAGAGGCTATCCCTTTATCAGCAATGTCAAAAGCAGTTCCGTGATCTGGAGACGTGCGAATAAAAGGTAGACCTAACGTGACATTAACAGTGCTATCAAAATCTAATGTCTTAACAGGGATAAGGGCTTGATCATGATACATACAAATGGCAACGTCATATGCTTTTCTTGCGCATTCATGGAACATTGTGTCGGCAGGCAGTGGGCCTGCAATATTGAGTCCTTTCTTTTTAAGATATTCAATAGCAGGAGTGATAACTTCAATATCTTCTTTTCCCATTGCACCTCCTTCTCCAGCATGAGGATTAAGACCAGCAACAGCTAGTCGGGGTGACGTTATTTTAAACCTTGTTTTTAAGTCATATTCAGTAATAAGTACCGTTTGAATAATTAAATCACGGGTAAGCTGTGAAGGAACATTTTTAAATGGAATATGAACAGTTATTGGTACTGTTTTTAATCGGGGTCCTGCTAACATCATAACTGGATGATAACATTTATGAAAAGCTTTATGGGCTAAATCGGCTAAAAATTCTGTATGACCTGGAAATTGAAAACCGGCATCATAAAGACTCTTTTTTGCAATAGGACAAGTGATAAGTGCACATGCATGGCCATTTTGAATCAATTGAACACAGCGTTTAATTGCTTCAATAATTCCAGCGGCATTATTCGATGAAGGTATACCTAATTGATCACTTTGTTTGTTTTTTAACGGTATGATAGGAAGAGCGTTTTGAAAATTTTTTGCAGGATTATTGATTAAAACAGATTGCACCTCAACATCAATCTGTAAAAAACGAGCGCGCGAACGAATAACATCTGGATCAGCAAGAAGTACAAAACGTGGAATTTGGCGCGTAACACGCAAATTCCACGCTTTTAGTACTATTTCAGGACCAATTCCGGCAGGATCACCACCGCTAACAATAAGAGCAGCCATTATGAATTTTGAATGCGTGCCACTCGCCGCAGTTCTCCTAAATATTTTTCGCTTAATTCTTCAAGTTTTTGCGGGCTTCTTTTTTTACTATCTTGAAGAGAAAATATCAGTCGAGCGACATAATCATCAGAAACTCTTTTTATTTTGCAGACAGCAATTGCTTCGATTCCATCAGATGTTTCTTGTAATTTTGTCATTTTTCCAGCAGGCGTTTCAAGAATAGCTTGTTCCCATGCATTAGGAAGTTGTGGCTCCAGAAACTTTCCTAAGTGGCGGATAGTAACGTCTAAAATACCTCTTGCTTGATTGTGAGCATTGGCACATCCACGGAAATGTGCGCGAAAATTACTTGCTTCTCTTTGACGTCTTTCAAAGATTTCTGAACGACGATGTGCAGGAATGACAAAAACAATTCGCTGTAATGTATATTCGTTGGTTGAAGGTTTTACACCACCATTTTTTAATATTCTGCGTACAGCTTCTTGTTCGCTAATCATACCTGTTTCAGCTTGATAGCGTGCACTAACAAGACGCCCCCATCCTATTTGTCCACGGATGTAATCTTTAAAGTGTTGCACAGTGATCTCAGTTTGGATCAGAATCTGGTTGAGCTGATCAATCGTCATATTATTTTGTGTCGCAAAATTCTCAAAAGCTCTATCAACTTCATCATTGCTTACTTCAATATTACGACGTTTTATTTCAATATTTTTTAGCTTTTCGTCAATAAGCTCTTTTTTAGCCTGTGCCACCAAATTGCTTTGCTTTTGTTGTAACCTGAGAAAAGCAAGGCGTCTTTGTATATCATAATTTGTGATGGGGTTGCCATTAACTGTAACAACAATAGAAGTCTGCGCAAAGACTGTCGGAATCAAAAATCCATTTATTAGCAGGCTACTTACGCTCAAAGATGCAATATAAAATAAAGCAAGAAAACGCTTTTTCAATTTATTCATGTAAATAGGCTTTCGCATTGTTTATTAATTCTCATCAACAACTTAAAATACACGCTTTCTTTCATAAAAACAATGATAAGTTAAATGACTGATACATTCCCTTTATAAATTAATCTATCTTTTTTCCTATATCTGCAATCGTACGCAATGAAAGAGAGAAATTAAAGTTTTGCAAGGGGGCTTTCCTGCCTGGATTCGTTACCTGTTGATAACCGAATGTTAACCCGAAACATTCGTCCATATAACTCAAGCTAATTCCTCGCTTTATAAATGTACCAGATACTAAATCATAACCGGCGTTGCTATTAATGGACCAATAATCTGCCAATTTAAGTCCTGTTTGAAAAGAAATTTCTTGGCGCTCTTGAGAATATTCATAATCTAGTTGCTTTGCGATATAGGCATATTGTAGAGCCGCCCAAAAATTTTGCCATTTTTGTGATGCTTCGATTTCACTACGGCGCATTTTTCCTGTTTTTTTGTCAAAGCGTCCACGCGTTTCTAAGGAAAAACCACTTTTATGGGTTGTACCAAACATTGCAACATAGTCTGAACGTTTTGCCTCTAAGCTAGAATGAGTACCGACATTGATAAAGTCCTTTTCTGCAAAAGAATTCTTTCCTGCTAGATGAAAGGATTGTCCAATGAGACCATAAAGAGACCAATTATCATTAAGGCTTCCAGAATATCTTATACCTATATTGGCTCTTGTACCACCTTCTACACGATCATAACCAGAAAATTTGTCTCGTTGAAAGAGAGTGGTTGCATCAAAGACAAAGCTTTGAGCATCTTCATTAGGAATTTGTCCAATATATTGTTCATTATTGCGTATAAAAATTTGTGCAGTTGGTTCTATAATATGTGTAGAATGATCAGCTATAATGAGGAAGGGATAGCGTAGTTCCAACCCTGCTGTTGCCATGCCACGAATTGCTGAACCATGAGTTGCGGATAAGGCATTGTTTTCTATAGAATCTGTATGATTTTTGCTTGCATTGGTTGTAATGATATCAGCTCGTAGAGAGAGAAGAGGGGTTAAAATGAGTCCATTGTGCGTGTTGAAGCGCTTTTTCCACTGAAGCTCGTTTGTTAAACGCAAACTATTTCCAGCCATACCAGAAAGTCTTACTGTGTTGAGAGGGTTTCCGTTCTGGTCGGGTGAATTGAAGTCAGCATGGCGACGATAAACTGATTGTATATTACTATGGAAGGTAAGCTCTCCATTATAAATGGGTTCATCTGGTGTGAAAAAATAATCGATGCGTGGTAAGACCCACGCTTGTCGAGAGTGACGTTCATAATGAGGATCATTCAGTATTGAATCTTGAACTTTAAAATGATAAAAACGCATATCAAAATAATTTTTTCCTGCAAGACCATTCAAATAGATCTGAGAAAGTTGTGTAGGATTGTTATAGTTTTCAAGTTTATAGGCACGACTAAAATGCCGATCTGATTGTGCAAGAATATCCCATCCATAAGCCCAGTGTGAGTTAATACGAGAATCCCCCTTTGTCGCCAGCATATAACGGTTTTTATGTTGGGCATCAATCGTATCATTATCAAATCTATGCGGTTTCATTTGATATATATGAGCAAAGCGAATGTTATAACGGCCCGTTTTTAAACGCTGACGCCATTCCCCTTCGGTTAAAAGCCCTTGTTGGGTATAAACCGTAGAAGAAAGGGTAAAATCATAATGGGGGGCGAGATTCCAGAAATAAGAATTCTTTATCCCCATACCGAGATAATCAGTATAAAAAAAATGAGGAGTAAGCAGACCGCTAGCACGCCTGACAGTTGGATCATAGATCTCAAAATTTGGAAATTTTATAACCGGTACACCAAAAACTTCAAAACTGCTATTTTCAAACCGAATTTTTTTGACGCTATTATTCCATATGATCTTTCTTGCTTTAATTTTCCATAGGACGTCTCGATCTGGTTTATAAGAGCAAGGTTCACAGGCTGTATAGGTTGCATTTTCAAAGACTGTTATGTGATTGTGTTTGCGTGTAGCATTTTGGGCTGAAAAGTGAACATTGTTGGCTGTATCAATACGTAAGGCGTTTACAAAACCCTCGCCAAGATCTTTGGTCATATCAATTTGGTTGGAATAAATTTTATTACCATCCTTTTGAGTAATTTCAACGTTCCCTTGTGCTATAAGCCGTCCTGTTTTTTGATTGTAAATAATTTTTTGAGCGATAACTTTATTGCCATCATATTCGATTTGGACATTACCGTTTGCAGAAACAGTGTTTTCATCACGATTGTAGATGAGTTCATCCGCAGAGAGCAAAAGAGGAGGTTCCGGATTTTGAATGCGACTTTGAGAAGGAGATTGAAGGCTTTGAGCGTGCGCACAATAAGATAAAGCACCTCCTAAAATAATCCCCACAACACTTTTAAAAGCGAGAGCACTTAATTTTGTTAAAATAGTTTTTTTAAGTGTTAATGCTTTCACTTAGCCATCCTCTTTATGAAGTAAAAAAGAGATTCCTAAGAATAACGCAATAACAACGGGTGTCCAAGCTGCAATAATTGGTGGAATATATCCAGCATTACCAAAAGCTTGAACAAGTACGGAAATAACATAAAGCATAAACCCAGCTATTACGCCACCAAGAATCAACATTCTAGATTGCCCAAAACGTGTAAAATTTAAAGATACAGTTGCTGCAATGAGGGTCATTGCCACAAGCAATGCCGGTAATGCAATCAAAGATTGGAAATACATATCAAAATTATTAGCAGAATAGCCAAATGAACGTGCAATCATAATTTTTTTTGGCAATTGGTAAAATGGAATAGTTGCGGGATTCACTAAACGTTCCGTTAAAAATTCAGGTTTTAGATTGGTTTTTATTTGCAACACGGTAAATTTTTCAGGAGGATGCCCTATTTTATAGATTGTTCCATTTGTTAATTGCCAAAATCCATTAGTCAAGGTTGCTTTTGGGGCGTTAATCCAATTTTTAACGGTTGCATTGTCATTGTATTGTACAAAGGTTGCATCGAGAAGAGAAAGTCCTTGATCGGTGATAGATTTAGCACCAATGGTTGTTCTGCCTAAATTTGTACGTTGTGTTAACCAGTGGATACTTGTATTGTGAAGAGGTGTTAGTACATTGTGATTGCGCCATTCAGTCATCTTTTTTTCTGCTTGAGAAAATCCCCATGCAGCAAGTGGATTAATGAGAAGAATTGAAAATAATCCTAAAAGAAAAGCTCCAAAACAAGCTGGCATAAGAAATTGCCATGCAGAAACACCGATTGAACGAGTCACCACAAGTTCAAGTTTTTTGTTGAGCGAGATAAGCGTTGCCATTGCAGAAAAGAGTGCAATGAAAGGGATAAGTTGTTGCATGATAAAAGGGATGCGTAAAACAGAGAGGAAAAATGCATCTTTTGCTGTATAATGCGGAAGGGAAGATAGCCTACCGGAATTCTCTGTGAAATCGATTAAAAGAGCAAGAACAAAAATGCTTCCCAAGAAATAACAAGTTATTTTAAGATAACGTATAAAAAAATATCGTCCAAGTGTCCACCCAATCATGATATTTTATCCGAGGAATCTTGAGATTTTCGATGTTCAAATTTGTTCATTATTTTTTGAAAAGCGATTTGAAGTATCTCATTAACTTTTGTGGGAAGCCCAATTTTATGATTCGTTAAAAGCATAAAAAAGACAAATGCACTTGTTCCTATAGGTATAATATAAAGGAGAGGAACGTATGCAAGATCGCTTTTTGATTTTTCTGCGAAAAAATATCCTATCCAATACACCAGAAAAGAAAGGGCAATTGCCGAGAGGTTTGCGGAATGACGAGCTTGTCGATGGGAGCATACATCCCCTGCCGCTGCTAATGCAATAAGTGAAAAAACAATAGGGTAGAGCCATTGTGTTAATCTGCGGTGAAATTCAGCTTTATATTGGAGTGGTTTTCGTTGATAGTAGGGATCTTTTGGGTCAGGGTTTTGTAAATAAGAAAGAGACCGATCTTTTGGATAAAGAGTAGGTGTTTTATCACTGGGGATAAACTCTCCTAGGCTAAAAGTATATGAGCTAAATTGCACGATTGAAACACTGTTATTTTGATGATTGACTCTTTCTATTTCACCGTTATTGAGAACCAGAAAACTGCCGTTTTTATTATTCACAATGGATGCGTCTGTTGCATAATAAAAAAGATCAGTTTTAGGATCACGCTGGTCGGCAATGAAAAGGCGTTCAAGTGTTCCGTTTGGATTTCGTTCGCCAATTTCTATGTAAAGGTTATTGGCGAGTTTTTGAAAGCTCCCTTCACTAATGAATAGATTAATAAGATCAAAATGAGCGCTTGCTAGCATTTGTCGCATATGAAGACGCGCTTGAGGAACAACAAAATTAGCTATAGAAAAGGAGATACAGGATGCAACAATAGCAAGAAGAAGGATAGGTTTCCAAACAGTACTTTTAGGAAAACCAGAGGCATTGATGACAGCAAATTCTGAGTCTTGATGCATTGCTGAGAGGATGGTTGTAACTGCGATCACTAATGCAAATGGAATGACAAGAAAAATAACAGAAGGAACCAATGAGAGTGAAAATTGTAAGACTGTGAGGAGTGTTTGTTTACTTGTTGTGAGAAAGTTTATCCGTGCAAGAATTTGTATAGTCCAACTAACGCCCACTGCTGCAATCATGACAGAACTAAACAAAACAAGGACACGTTTCAGGATGTAGAACTCAATAATACGCATAAATTGGGGAAAATCCTCAGTTTTTAATTCGATAGCAAATATTCTTACTGCTTTCGGTTAAAATGTAATAAAGTTTGAAAAAATATCCTTTCATGAATTGGATATTTTTACCAAATAAATAATATAAAATTGCCTATGAGGTCCTCTTTAAATTTTCCGTACATTATATTTTATTTTCAACTATAGTCTACAAAGAAACTAGAAGAATCTAGAAGATAACTTAAAAAACTTTTTATTAACGTTGAAAATAAAAATTATTGTCTTTTAAAGACACGTGCAAAAAGATGATGCATCTCAATCAAAAAAGAGGGTTTATATCTTGAACCGTTTCCTTTGTATTAGGAATATAGAGGTTTTTTAAAAAAGATGTTAGCTTTTTTATAAAGAATGATGAAGGCTTAAGAGATTGGATATTTTATTCTATCATTTGACGCAGTCAACGCTGAAGGATATTTTGCCGACGCTTGTGGAGCGTGCATTGGCTCGTTTTGGTACAGTAACAATACAGTGTGTGAGTAAAGAACAACGCGATTCTATAGATATACATTTATGGGTTTATACTGATGAATCATTTATTGGACATGGAACGGAGTGTGATCAATATCCAAACTTTCAGCCTGTATTTCTTACGACAGGACAAGAAAATCCGAATGATTCAAAGATTCGTTTTCTCATAGAGGGAGCTGTTTGTTCGGATATTGATGCTTATCAACGACTTGTCGTGATATTTGATGGTAAAAGTGAAGAGCAGTTGAATCTCGTTCGTGCACAGTGGAAAAAATATAAAATGGAAAATCATAATTTAACGTATTGGCAACAGACTGAAGATCGTCGCTGGGAAAAACAGGTTTAATGCGTCTCGTATCTATTGTTCTGATTTTTATAGGATTACTGGGAATAGTAAATCCTTCACTTTTTATTACGGAAGGCTCAGGGGGAGGGCGTTGGGTTTTTATTGTGATTTTTCTTTTAGGCATGTTAAATATATGGACTATAATTAAAAAAATGAAACGCCATAATGATGATTATTGATCGAATTTTGCTTGTTTTATGGGCTGTGATGTTGTCCTTCTTTTGCGTTTCATGGTTGGGGACAACGCATATCTTATCAGAAATGTTTGCTGTTTCTTATATAAGCAATATTGCAGATTTTTTATTTTTCTTTTTGAGTGCCTTGTTCGCGGGAATATTGTGGTGGAAAATACCTCAACCCCTGTCTTTAAAAATGAAACTGGCAGCATTTTTGCTGCCAGTACTTATTTTATTCTTCTTTATTATATTTTAGTTGGATATTTCATCATCTGTAAATCCGACGAAGCAAATCAGTGAAATAAAAGAAGCAAGAAGCAAATAATAGCCGATATAAGATGTATCAAAATGTTGTACCAGATATTCTGCAATATAAGGCGCAAGAGAGGCTCCTACGATACCCGATAAGTTGAAAGTAATAGAAGAACCAGTATATCGAATTGCTGTTGGGTATGGTGAAGCCAAAACAGCACCAAGAGGACTGTATATCATCCCCATGATAGACAAACCGATAACAGACATTGCAAGGACTCCTATAACTCCAGAATTTAAGAAATAAGGAATTGCAAAAGAATAGATACCGGTGATGATTGTAACCCAAATCATCAAAGTTCGACGTCTAATACGATCAGCGAGTTTTCCAGTGATGACAGTAAAAATTCCACAGAAAATAGCACCAACAATTTCGACTTGAAGAGCTTGATAAAATGGCAATTGCAGATGGTTTGTTGAGTAGCTTAACAAATATGCAGTGACCAAGTAAAACAAAACAAATGTTGCCATACCAGAAAATATTCCAAGAAATAGGATTCGTGGACATTTTAAAAAGACATCGATGATAGGAACTTTGACACGTTCTTTACTTTCAAGAGTTTTTTTGAATTGAACAGTTTCATTGATTGAAAGACGGATCCATAATCCTATAATCATAAAAACAACTGAAGCAATAAAAGGAATGCGCCATCCCCAAGCTAAAAGTTCTTCATGATCAAGGAAATGCAACAGACCTAAATAAACGGCAATAGATAAAAATAAACCGATTGGAACACCCAATTGGGGGAACATCGCGTACCAGCCGCGCTTTTCTGGAGGGGCATTTTCTGTTGCGAGCAAAACAGCTCCTCCCCATTCTCCTCCTAATCCCATTCCCTGTCCAATACGGCACAAGGTCAAGAGGAAAGGGGCAAACCATCCAGCGGTTTCATAAGTAGGAAGAAAACCAATAATGACTGTTGAAAGCCCCATTGTGAGAAGAGAAGCAATAAGTGTTGCTTTTCTTCCAATTTTATCTCCAAAATGTCCAAAAACAATTGATCCAAAGGGCCGAGCAAAAAAGGCCGCTCCAAAGATCAGGAAAGATTGTAAAATGGCAATCTGATCATTTTGTGTTGGAAAAAACACATGAGGAAATATGAGAGCTGCGGCAGTGGCAAAGACATAGAAATCAAAGAATTCAATTGTTGGGCCAATAAGGCTTGCAAACAAAATGCGACGAGGGGAATTTCTGTTGCTTGTAGCTTTCATTTCTGAGTTTATAGACATGAATAGAATGTCCCTTTCAGTATATGACAAATCAAATGACGAGTTAACTGACTATAACTATAGAAATTTCAAATCAGTGTCGAGTCAATATTGTGACACTTCGTTATATATTAGAATAATGATTATGGACTGATGAGTATGAATAAGTGGTCTATATATTATCCATATTGAATAAAATAAAGACACTGCTTTAAATGCTGTAGAAGATGGCAATAGGTGGACATAAACGCAGCTCTCATTCACATTGCTGTTTCCTTTAAAGTTTAATGCTATTTTTATCTATTAAGGAATCAATCTTATTCGTAGATCGGTGTTTAGTGTCTTAAAATATTAAAAATATTTTTCATGGATGCAATTATAACACTTTTAAAGTGTATCTAAAACAAATTAAATCTTTTAGCTGTGCATGCATTTTAAAACACATGATGTATATTTGATCTGTCAGAGTTTAATCCATCGAATGCTTTGTTATCTTAAAAAAACATGAGGTTGAGCAATTGCATTGAGTTGTTTTGGTCTATGCACTTTTTTCTAAATGGGAGAATTTAAATTTAAAATTATGGAGTGTGAATAATGCAACGCAAATTGAAATTAAGTTTTTGTGCATTAATAACCAGTGGTTTTTTTGTCAAGATTGCGAGTGCAGATGGAGTAGCGACACCAAAAGAAAAGTTATTAACACCAGTAAGTATCAGTGAACACCTAGAAGAGACAAGAAAGTTGTTATCGGAAGTGAGGGGACTAAAAGAAAAAAAGGGGGAATCAAAAAAGATAGAGAATAAACAGACAGTAGAAGGAAGTGATCTTTCAGAAGAGGAAAGGAAGAGATTAGAAAAGCTATTCTTTGAAGTCCTCACAAATTCAATAATAAGCGATGGTGCTGCGATCTATATTACTAACCGTGACTCTGAAGGTTCTGAAATAAATAGCTTTAACTATAAAGATGCAGCTTATTCCATTAATAATACGGTTAGAGAAGGGGGAAAACTCTACATTGATGCAGCAAGTGTTAGTAGAGATACAACAATTGAGCATGGTGGGATTGAGGTTGTACAAAACTTGAGCAGTTCGGAATATGCCACTGTAAAAAAAGGTGGTAAACAAATTGTTGAGAGTGGTGCAAATGCAGAAGGGGCTCAAATCCATGGTGGCGAGCAGATTATTTTTGGTAAGGGAAGCCTTGGATCTGGTTTATCGCGAAAAGATAAGGCAAGTAGTGCTTATAACACCGAAATTTATGCTGAAAATGGAATGCTAGGACTACAAAGTGTCTATAGTGGTGGGATGGCTGTTGACACAAAGGTTATGAAAGGAGGTGTCCAGAATCTTGATGGTAAAGAGAATTCTAATAACGGCTTTGCAGAAGATACTGATACAGAGGGTGAGGATTTTACAATAAATGAAGGGGCTTTTGCACTGAGTACAGAACTTTTTAAAAATGGTGCGCAGAATATCTTAGCAGGAGGGAATGCGAGCGAAGTTACTTTATACGATAGAGCTACTCAGAAGATATATGATTCTGGATACGTGGATAATCTAACAATTAATCATCAAGCAAAATCATGGGTTTTTGCTGGTGCGATATTAGGTGAAAATACAAATGTTAATAATTTTGGCAACCTCTATCTTTATGCTGGAAATGGTGAAGCTGTTACGGAAGTAGACAATCTTAATTTAAATGGAGAAGATACCAAACTATACATTATTGCGTCTGAAGATAACAGCAAAAAACCTCAGGTTAATGTCCAGAATTTAACGGGAAGTGGCAGAGTTATTTTTACGTCTTTAGGGACTAATAAGCATTATTCTCAGCTTAATATTGATGATCTTTCAGGTTCTTTACATTTCAATTTTAATGTCAATTTTGCCAAGCACCTTAGTGATTATCTTGTCATTAAAGAAAGTGGTTCAGGTTATCATACAGTAAGTATTACTGATTCTGGGGGTGAGATCACAATCCCTTCCCACAGAAGATTTACATTAATTTCTGATCATAGTGGAAACGCTCATTTTACTCTGACAAACACTTTTGGTGAAAAAATCAAAGCTATTGATGCCGGAACTTACATGTACAGTTTGAAACAGAGAAAAAATGAGAGCAATGGTAAAATCTGGTATTTAGATGCGAATTATGCTCTTGATGAGACAAATACCTCTTTATTTTCTGATTTTAGCTTGCAACCATCTGCTATAGCTTCATTATCGAATGATCTCACAGAACGCACAATTGAAAAGGGAATGATTGTTACGATTGCTGATCCTAGCTTTGATAGTAACAGTGAGAAAGTTGAAAGCACTGGAGAAACTTCGATTAGTAATACAGTTAAAGACAGTGGAAAGATCTCCGTTTATCACGGTGGTTTTAGCTTGTATACAACAATTCAAAGAGGCGGCACTGAGCTTGTTAGAACACAGGGTCTTTCACAGGATAGTACAGTTAAGAAAGGGGGAAAACAAAAGGTTGAAGATGGGGGAAAAGCTGAAGGGGTTAAAATTTACGGTGGTGAGCAGTTTGTTTCAGGAAAGTCTGATATCAAAGGTGAGATGGTAAGAAGCAGTGCCTATGACACTATCGTTTCTGGTAAAAATGGAGTGTTAGGATACCAGAATGTGTATGATGATGGAGAGGTTTTTAGCACAAAGATCATGGAAGGAGGGGTACAAAATCTTTTTGTGGAAGAAGATCTAGACCATTATAGCAGTTTTGCATTTGATACGAAGGTCTTTTCTGGTGGAGAGCAACACGTTTTAGCGGGAGGAATTGCGATTGGTGTTCTCTTACAAGGGAATGCTTTCCAAGCAATAGATTTAGGAGGCTATGTAAAAGATTTAATAATTAAGGATCAAGCACAATCGTGGTTACATTTTGGTGCAACATTAGAAGGAAGCACTATGATTCATGATTCTGGACGGATTTATCTTTATGCTGGTACTGAGCGATCTCGTACTGAAGTAGAAAAAATTGTTTTAAATGACAAAGATACCACATTATACTCTATTGCTTCCAAGATAGACGGTGAAAGCTCTTTGATTGAGGATTTAAGCGGGAATGGACGCGTTATTTTTACTTCTACCGTGTTTAATCCACATTATTCTAAACTTGAGGTCGGTAATCTTTCAGGTAATTTACATTTTAGGTTTAATACTAATTTTGTAGAACAGCGCGGTGATTATCTTCTCATAAAAAGAGGAGCAGGTCATCACACCATAAGCGTTATCGATTCTGGTGTTGAAATTACCAATTCTCCTCTACAAGATCAGAATTTAGTTTTGGAACTTGATTTAATTCATGATCAAAGCGGAAATGCGCATTTTACTCTGATAGATTTTTCTGGAGAAGAGACGAGTACGATTGATAATGGAGTCTACATGTATAGCTTAAAGACAAAAGATGATAATGGGGCAAAGACTTGGTATTTGGCTACGCCACAAATAACTTTTGCTCCTGTAATCTCTTCACCTTATGCGGAGTCACCTATAGATAAGCTTCCTGAAAAAGAAGAAAATATGACATCGTCAAAAGATTTTAGTATCTCTGATGTAATTGATTACAGTATTGGCGAAGGAGGAGGAATTCTACAAAGCTCTTTGCTCGGTGATGATAACGTAGTTTATATCTCTGATGATGGAGAGCGAGGTGTTCTTAAGAAGTCCATTAACAATACAATTCAGGGATCAGGAAGACTTTATGTTGAAGCTGGTGGTTTCAGTAAGAATACGACAATTGAAAATGGTGGTGTTGAGATTGTAGGGGAACAAGGGATTTCAGAATTTACGATTATTTACGAGGGTGGAAAACAAAGAGTGGAGGGAGGAGGAACCGCATTGAGAGCTGAAATTTATAGTGGGGAGCAGCTTGTTTTCGGAGATGGTTATGTAAATGGTGGAATTGTGGGGAGCAGCGCTTATAACACGACACTTTATGGTCAAGGTGATACGCCAGGACAGCAGAATGTATATGATGATGGGATGGCTGTGGGAACAAAAGTGATGAGTGGAGGAATACAAACTCTTGCTAAGTGGTTCGCAGATGATGATGATTTTATACAAAAGAGTGGTGGTTTAGCCGTAAATACTGAAGTTTTTTCAGAGGGTATGCAGCGTGTTTTAGCAGGGGGTGAAGCGAATAGAGTAATTTTACGCACTGGTGGTGTTCAAGAAGTCTATGCGGGTGGAATTGTGAAGAATCTAACGATTGAAGGTAATGCCAATTCATGGATTTCTCCTAGTGCAATATTAGGAGGAGAAATAAAAGTTCAAGATTTTGGTGGGATCTATCTTGATGCTGGAGGTGATGGTCAACAAACTATAGTAGAAAACATTGAATTAAATGGAGAAGACGCTCAATTATACTCCGTTGCTCGTGGGGTTGACGACAAAAGTACACGCATTCAGCAGTTAAGCGGTGTAGGAAAAGTCATTTTCACCTCTTCTGAAGATGATTTATATTACTCTCAGCTTTATATTAATAATCTAGCAGGGAGTCTACACTTCGATTTTAATGTCAGCCTTGCAGAAGGAAAAGGTGATTACCTCTTTATTGAGAATGGGAGTGGTTTTCACACAATAAGTGCCGTAGATTCTGGTATTGAAGTTGTTGATCCTTCTTCAGCAGGACTTGATTTAATTTTTGATCAAAGTGGTAGCGCATCTTTTACTCTACAAAGTTTTTCTGGCGCAAAAACTGTAATGGTTGATGGAGGAACTTATACTTATGGCTTAAAACACAAAAATATTGAGAATGAAGAGGGAAAAATTTGGTATTTGACTGCAGTTTACATGGATAGTGCGCCACGCAGAAGCAGATCTATGCGGCATTTAAATCAAAATCAATCAGTTTCTTCTCTTTCAACGATTACAGCACCACAAGAGCATGCTATTAAATTGCCATGTCGAAGAAAAAACCGCCAAAACTTAAGGCAAAAATCTCAGGCTTCTGTATCTCCAACTATTTCCTCTCTTAGAAGTCACGTTACTGAAGTCTTAGGTTCAGGAAGTTCTCATCCTCTTTCTGATGAAAAACAACAAACTGCTGTTTCAACCTCTTCTCAATCTTTAGCCGATCAAATGATTGTGCGTCC